>BJFP01000421.1 GCA_014189875.1 Verrucomicrobiota bacterium
CAACGCCACAGGCCGGCGGAAGGAAGGCACCGAGTGGAAGCGCAAATTCGACGCACTCGCCCGCCCGTAGCGCCGCGCCACACCGCCGCGACTTGACTCATCGTTCCATGACCCGCCACGCAGCGCGCCATGGCCAAAACGCCCCGCCCCCGCGCCCTCGCAACTTTCGGCGTCAACGTGCGCAAGCGCCGCGAGGCTCTGGAACTCACCCAGCTTGAAGCCGCAGAGAAAGGTTCCGTTTCGTGGGTGACCTTCCTGGCGGAACCTGGAAGCCTGGCCCGCTAAACGTAAGAACCCGCAACCATGGAAAAATTACTGAAGCTGATTTACGAACATCCGTTGAAGTCATGGAGTGAGGACGCGGACACTGCATTCAAAGAACTCTTCGGCGGTGAAACGGGACGCTATCCAGAGCGTGCCGGGAAGAGCGTGCAAATACGCGCGCCGAAATTCTCGGACGACACTAACATCCCATTTTCCACGCTCATCGAACCATCCAACCCAACATCCGGTCCGTACGGTGGAATGAGCGTCGGCGTATTTCCGGTCGAGGGAGCGCCATGCCTGATTACACTCGGGACGGGAACGACGGGAATACATCCTGATGAAGCAATTCTCGCGAGACCAGGCCACGCTCGAAAGGCACAGGCGATTTGTGAAGCAATCAATCGACGCGAGAACCGGTTTGCTGCATGGGCGAAACACGATCCGACGCGGACGGACTTGCGAGTTTCCACCAACGTCACTTCCCAATTCGCCGAATACGAAGCGCCGTTTAAACGTTATGGAAACCACGTCCATGCGATCTACCGACCGGCGGAAGACAGGGAACGGACAAAGTTCGCGCTGAAGGCTTTTCTCGATCTCTACTTTGAAGAACGGAACTTTGCGCCACTCGCGGCGAACAAGGAAGACTACGAGGAGATTCGGAGCGAGTATTTCGGATGCTTGATGCCGGCAATCAGCACAACCAACGTCGCTCAACTCTTGGCAGAGAGAAGATTCGTCGTCATCGAAGGACCGCCGGGTACTGGGAAAACGCGGATGGCGCTTGAATTGATTGCGTCGAGCTACAAGGGGCGCGGGACCTCGATCCAGTTTCATCCGAACACGACGTACGAAAATTTCGTCGGCGGACTGGCTCCCTCGCCGACAACGGGCGATGTCGGGTTCCGATTCGAACCCGCGATGGGCGCGCTGATGAAAGCTGCTGCGGAGGCCGAAAAGGTGAAGCCGCACCCGTACCTGTTACACATTGACGAGATCAATCGTACCGACTTGTCGAAGGTGCTCGGCGAAGCAATTTTTCTTCTCGAATACAACGAAGAAACCCCACGAACGATCACGCTCCCCTACGACTTTGGGTCGCCATCACACAGCCGGCTCACACTCCCACCGAACCTCCACCTCCTCGGAACGATGAACAGTGCGGATCGCAGCATCGCCATCGTGGATGTGGCAATCCGGCGGCGATTCGCATTCGTCAAGTTATGGCCTCAATTCAGCGTCGTCCAAGATTGCGGTAGCAAGTTGGCCGAGGAGGCTTTCAAGAAGCTGCTGTCCATTTTCACAGAATACGCGTCGGATGATGCTTTCGCGTTGATGCCGGGCCACTCCTACTTTCTTGCGAAAGACGGGCGCGATGCGACTGCGCTGCGGTCCCTGCATGTGAACTTGCTGCCGCTACTCGATGAGTACCTTGCGCAAGGTTACGTCACAAGTTTTGCGGACCACGTCAGAGGCTACTGCCAATGGGTGAAGTCACTCACCGCGGCTTGATCCAATGAGTCCGAGAGGTCGATCACGAGCGCGTTTGAGGCGACCGGCGTCGCCCTTGGTGCGCGTTTCAGGCGCTCGGGCTGAGGCGATATTGCTCAATGATACCTCGCTCACGCGGATCGACGCGGAATTCCTCGCGCGCTCCAAATCCGGTGACCCATCTCGCGATGCAAAGTTGGCCCACCAATTCATCGATCAGAATGCAAAGACGCTTGGGCAGTTCAGCGTGAACGCGCGAGTGGATTTCGACGGGAATGACGTATTTGTGGTTTTCCAATCTGGGCCGCACATCGGCGCATTCCCGTTAGTCTCGCCGGTTACAGGAAAGCCGGAAATCACGCTCGTAGTTCGTCCGCGATTTGGATGGACCGGGCTCGGCCGGGTCCTCGGAACGAGCGGGTTCAAAGTAATTCCGCAGGTTCTGTCGCTGCCGCTCCTGCCGAAGACGGAGCGGGGAATACCTGATTGGATTCTCTCCGCGACTATTTTGCCAAGACTCAAGGCATTACTTGCACAACTCTCGCGACGCTTCGAGATCATCGAGGACGTTCGCAGCGCGCCGCACGGGCAGGTCAACTGGGCGAACTACGTGACGGAAAAGCTCCCGGCGATGAAGTTCCTCGAAGTTCCGTGTCGGCATCCAGACCTGCGAAACGATCGGGAACTGACCGCGGCGATCCACTATGTGGTGCGAAAGCAGCTCGCTTCACTCGAATCGCAGCGCCACGCGGGAACCGTCGTCGTGGAACTGCTTCAAATCTGCGTCGCCCTGCTCAGGCTGGTGGAAAGCGTCTCGCCGATGCGGCCAACCCGAAAACAATTGGATGGATGGTTCCGAATGCCATTCGCCACGAGCATTTTTTCGGGAGGGCTGGATGCAATCACGTGGAGCAGTGAGGAAACAGGACTCGGCGGAACTACAGACTGGCGAGGACTCCCGTGGGTAATGTCCATGGAGCAATTCTACGAAGCGTGGGTCGAAACAGTATTCAGCCGGTACACGCGCCGGTTCGGCGGATTGCTCCGAGTCGGTCGCCGTCGCGAGACAATTACACCCATCGCGTGGGAGCGTCCCTTTCTCGGTTCGCAGAAGTTTCTACTGCCCGACTTGGTGATCGAGCAGGAGGGGCGAACGGTGTTTGTGGATGCAAAATACAAAGACCACTGGGAAGCTTTGCAACAGCATCGTTGGCTGGATCTGGAAGAGGAGATTCGCGAGCGGCATCGCGAGGATTTGCTGCAAGTGCTTGCGTACTCGACACTCTCCGAAAGCAAGGCGATTACCGCATGTCTCGCGTATCCTTGCACGGCAGAAACGTGGGCTCATCTTATCGAGCGTCGCGCGACTAGCCACCGAGCGGCTGTTTACGCCGGGAACCGGAAAATTGACCTCGTCCTGACCGCTATCCCGATGACCGACAAAGTTGACGCGGTTGTCGATCATATTTGCTACGCCTTGGCGATTTATTTAAATCGTTATGCGCTGCCGCGCGTAGGGAAACCGAGATTTTAACCAAGGCGAAGCGCAGCGCGGTGAAGGCGGGGGTGGGGGCTGAAATTGCTTCGGCGAATTCCGGCATCTCCGGCTTTGCCCGGCTGTGAGC
>BJFP01000422.1 GCA_014189875.1 Verrucomicrobiota bacterium
ATGTGCGCAACATCGCGGGCGGGTAACTCGACGGCTTTCCGTTCACCTCGAGCGTGCATGTGTGCCGTGTCAGCGCCGCGAGCCCGTGCAGGCGGAATGTGCGTACCGTGCCGGATTTTTCCACAGGCGGCTCCGGCAAAAAAGTGACCGGCTCCGCATCGGGCGCGCGCACGAGCAACCGCGCCTCAGCCTGCGAAGGGAGCTTGGCCTTCACCGTCCCGCTGTCGTGTGTCACCGCGCCGATCCACATCGTCGGGATGCCCGTCGGTTTCGGCGGCATCCGCATCTCCTCCGCGGCAAACGAACGCAGCGCCACCGTGCCGATTCCCGCCGTGCCCAGCCGCGCAAAATCCCGACGCGAGATCCGTTTCATTCGCTAGCGCGTCCGGTGCGGCGCGGGAGTGGGGCTGTCCCACGGCACTCCGGCGCACTCCCAATTACGGATGCAGATGTGTCAATCAACTGGATGGGCATTGTTCACCGCGCGAAATTCCGGGCGGCTCTGCGTGGTGTCAAGCACGGCACTGATCCACGATGGATCAAAGGCGCGGCATCGTTTGCCGGCCGCGCCGTTCTTCGCCTCGCCTCGCGCTACTTGCGCGGCGCGGGATTCTCGAATTTGCGCAGAATCTGCGGTGCTCCCAGTGCCGCCCCGGGTGCTGCGCCGCCGGGGAGACCGGTGCTGCCGCCGCCTTTCATCGTCTCCTTCTGCTCGGAGGTGAGAAGATTATTCACGGCGTCGTTCAGCTTTTTCGGGAGTTCTTCCGGCTCCGCTCCCGACTTCGCGAGGTCGTCGTAGGCTGTTTCGAGATGCTTGGTCTGCTCGGCGGTCAGCACATCCTGCGCTTCGTGTGCATTCGTGGTTTCACTGAATTCGAAGCCACTCCACGCACGCATGTGCGGAGTGGTCGGGGCGACAGGATTTGAACCTGCGACCTCTTGGTCCCAAACCAAGCGCTCTACCAAGCTAAGCTACGCCCCGATTGACGCGGGCACTCATAGCCTCGCCATTTTGAAACACAAGGGACTTCGCTCCCGGGTTTCGGGCCGGGGGAAAAGGAGAGGCTCTTGCGGGGCGCCGGTTGGGCTGTTTCCCGGCCGGGTTCAGCGCAGGCGCACGGTGGCATTCATCGCGTGGGTCGCGCCGGGGGCGAGGGTCACGGCGTTTTCCGCGGCGTTGGCGGTCTCGATGCAGAGCATTCCGGGCCAGCCGTCGCCGAGATCGGTGAGGCGCGCGGCTTTCGAGATCCACGGGTTCCAGAGCACGGTGGCGTCGGAGCCGGATTTTTCGATCACGATCGTGCGCGACATTCCCGGGTCCGCGATGGCGCAGGTTGCGCGCGTGTTGAGATAGACGCGGTCGGTTTCCGCGGTGATGCGGATCGGTGCGCGATCCTGCGTCTTCCGCCGCTCGCCATCGGTCTTGTCGAGGTATTCCGCGCCTTCGAAGCCGGTCGCGGTCACGGCGTTGATGTCCGAGATCGCGAAGTAGCTGTGCAGCGCCTCCTCGAATGAAAACGGCGCATCGGAGCGGTTCGTGATCTCGAGCGTCATGGAAAGTTCCGCGCCGGCGGTGATGCGGTGGCGCAGCGTGAAATCGTGCGGCCACTGCGCGCGAGTGGCCTCGTTCGATTCCACGACGAGGACGAGGGTGGCCGATTTGCCGTCGCTCGTGAGCGACTCGATCTCCCACGGCATCGTGCGGGCGAAGCCGTGCGCGGGCGCATCCGGGTGCCCGGCGCGCGGGCCGAACCATGGAAAAATCACGGGCACGCCGCCGCGGATGGGCTTGCCAATTTCAAAGTGGCTCCGTGGGCTCATGAAGAGCACGGGCTGCGCGCCCGCGGGCTGGAATGCGGCGACGTGCGCGCCTTGCAGAAAGACCTGCGCGCTGCACAGAGCGGGCGTGAGAGCGACGCGGATCAACCCGCCGGGCGTGTCGGAAAAAGTGGCGATGCCGGGGATCTCCCAGCGGCGAAAATCTGCGGCGGTGCGGTTCATCGGGCGATGCGGCTAGCCGTTTTCACGCGCGGTGACAACTGGCGTTCTTCACGAGAGGGAACCGCCGATGAACGCAGACTTTGAACATTCATCTGCGTCAATCCGCGACCATCTGCGGTTCAAAAAACGATGTCCGTTTTCGGTGCTCCGCCCGTGCGTCGTCCGGCTACTTCAAGCCCTCGACGACCTTCAGCACGTCGGCAGCGTGTGTGGCTGTCGTGGTTTTTTCGGTCATGTTCCAGACGATCTTTCCGCCTTTCACGAGGAACGACGTGCGCTTGTAGATACCGGGCTTCATGGCGGGCACGCCGAATGCCGCGGCGACCTTGCCGTCATCATCCGCGATGAGCGGGAAGGGGAACATGAACTTGTCGCGGAATGCCCTTTGCGCTTCGGGCTTGTCGCCGCTCACGCCGAGCACCTGGATGCCTTTTTTCGTGAGCGCCTCCCAATTGTCGCGGATGCCGCAGCCCTGCGCGGTGCAGCCGCCGGTGTCGGCCTTCGGGTAAAAATAAACGAGCGTCGTGCCCTTGGCATACACGGCCTTGAAGTTCACGTCCTTGCTGTCCTGATCCTTCGCGGTCGGCTCAGGTGCGGCGGCACCGACGGCGAGAGGCGCGTCGGCGGCGGAGGTGAATGCGGTGAGTGCTGCGGTGAGTGCTGCGGTGGCGAGGAGGGTGGTGAAGAGTTTCATGGGGTTGGTTGGTGTGTGGAAAATCGAGGTCAGCGTTTTAAGTTAGGGCGCTATTTGTCGGCCGCGCGGGATGCACATGGATCTCATGCGGCAGCATCGGAGGCTGCTTCTGCGCGCGCCGGCGCACGGATTCCCCGGGCGTGCCACGCGCGTCATCCTCCTGGCCCCTGTGTTTCGTTCATCGGGATGCCCGCGCGATCTTGATGCGATCGCCCCGCCTGCGAGGATTGACCTCCGCGATCACGCGGCTTAACGGATTGCGCATGAGATTCCCCGCGCTCGCCCTCGTTTGCCTCGGCTTCCTCGCCCTGCAAGCAGCCGCCGCAGTCAGTCCCATCAGCGTCGTCGTCGAGCAACATTCCTCGACAAAGCTGCCGAAGACAAAGCCCGGCCAGTCGTCGCAGAGCAACATCGCGCAGCACCGCTCGCTGACGATCAAACTCACGAACACCTCGAACGATTCGATCGACGGCGTCGTGGTGAAGTATTTCTTCATCGGCCACGACATGAAGGACCAGAAGCTGAAGGTGCTCCAGCACGGGGAGCGGATGGCTTCGCTCACTCCGCGGAAGACGGAGGCCGTAGAAAGCGAGGACGCTGTGAACACTTACACCGAAGCGCACTCGGAAGTGTCGAAATCAAAGGGCGGATCGAGGAACAACTTAAGAGGCGGAACCAAGGTGACGAA
>BJFP01000423.1 GCA_014189875.1 Verrucomicrobiota bacterium
AGGATTGCCTGCCATAGGTGGCAGCCGGAATCGTAAATCAGGTGACGGGATTGCATGCAACTTGCGCCGCCTCGTGAGCGGCCAGTTCTTCCAGGCGCGCCAAGGAAAAGACTGCACCGCCATTCCAGCGAGTCCGTTCAACCCTCGCCATACATCTCGGAGATCGCGCGCTGAAGTTCGGCGGCGGACTTCGCCGTGATTTTTCCTAGCCGGCGGACGATGCGGCGCTTGCTGACCGCGCGGATCTGGTCCACGGCGATCTCGGCGCGCTTTCCCACGCTGGTGATCTGCACGCGGCTACGCCAGCCGGGGTGCAGTTTCGTCGTGAGCGGGCAGACGACGACGGTGTCGAGCGCGGCGTTCATCTCGCTGGCGCTGACGACGACGGCCGGGCGCTTCTTCGCCATCTCGGAGCCGATGACGGGATCGAGATTTACGAGCACGATGTCGAAGCGGTGCGGTGTCATGCGATGCCGTCGCCTGCGGCAGCGTCCCAGTCGGACCAGTCCTCCTTTTCCGCGGCCATGCCCGCGAACGTCTCGGCCCACGAGAGCTTGGTCTGCTTCTTCGGCCGCAGGACGAGCTCGCCCGCGCGTTCCTCCAAAATCACGGAAGTGCTGAGCTTGTAACGCCTCAGCATCTCCGCCGGGATGCGGATGCCGCGTGAATTCCCAATGCGGGTGATGGAAAGCTCGACGGTCTTCATGATGTGAGCACTGTAATTACAGCGCCCGCAAAGGCCAAATGAAAAAACGAAAATGCCGCCCCGGTTTCCCAAGGCGGCTTTCGTGATTCGTAGCCGCGCTTGTGAAAGCGCGGGCACTTTGAATGTGTGTTTGCGATCAGGCCGCGGATTCACATCCGCGGCTACGGGCTATTTCTTCTTCGCGCGCTTCTCATCGATCGCAGCTTGCGCGGGTGCGAGGCGCGCGAGCGGCACTCGGAGCCGGAACGAAGTGGAGACAGCCTGCCGCAGGCAGCCCGAAGGGTGGAGCGGCAGCGACATCAACCGATCATCGCCATCCCGCCACCGCCCGACCCACCTTTCGAGATCGAAAAACGCCGAGGGAGCGGAGGCGTTTTGGACGCAGGCGAAGCCGGAGCCCGCAGGGAGAGCCCGCCAAACGGGGCGGGCGAATCAAACCTTCGAGCCCATCGAACCGCCGCGGCAGGCCATCCGCGAATGGATTCCCGACGATGATGCGGAGCCAGGCGGCGACCTGTTCGACCAGCGCCCCGACTCTGGCAAGCCGGTCGAGATCCGCCGCGAAGACGGTTCCATCCTCGTCCTCGATTCCGACTGAGGCCACGGAGCGCACCGCGCCAGAAAAACCGCTGCCGAACAGATACTTGGCACAGCGGAGCGGATCGCCATGCTCGTGACCCTCGCCGCAACGCATGAATCTCGCCACGACCGAGCTTTACCCCTCGAAATCCGGCTCTCGGAACAGCGCGGAACCCCCGTTTCATCCTTCTTCCTTCATAATTCAACCTTCCTCCACCCCTCACTCCCCGACGCCCGTCCGCGTTCTGACCGTTTCCGATGCGGCGGACGCGAACGCGAATTCCTTGCAGTCAGTAACTTTTATGAACCGACGAGAATTCCTCTCCACCGCCGCGACCGCGACCGCCGTCCTCTCCACCACGCTGGCCCTCCGCGCCGCCGATGCTTCCCGCCGCATTCCGATAGGCTTTCTCGGCGCGACGTATTCGCACGGGCCGGAAAAAATCAAGCTCGCCATGACCTCGCCGGACTGGGAGTTCGTGGGCGTGTGTGACAGCACCGATTCCGGACGCGCCGGCTGCGAGAAACTCGGCGCAAAGCTCATCTCACAGGATGAACTCTTCCACCGCGCGCGGGTTGTGGCCGTGGAATCCGATGTGCGCGATCACGCGTCGCACGCCCTGCTGGCGCTAAAGGCGGGCAAGCATGTCCATCTGGAGAAGCCGCCCGCCACGAAGCTCGCCGAGATGCGTGAATTGGTCGCGCTGGCCCGTGAGAAGAAGCTCCTCCTGCAAACCGGCTTCATGTGGCGCTACAATCCCGGTTTCACCGCCATCTTCGATGCCATGCGTCAAGGCTGGCTGGGCGACGTGTTTCTGGTGCGCGGCTACATCAGCAACAACCTCGCGCCTGCGCGCCGGCCCGAGTGGGGCGAGTTCCAGGGCGGCTCCATGTTCGAGTTGGGTTCACACCTCGTGGACGCCACCGTGCGTCTGCTCGGCAAGCCCAAGGCCGTGTCGCCTTTCGTGCGACACCACGGCAAGTTTGCCGACTCGCTCAAGGATAACAATGTTGCCGTGCTCGAATACGACCGGGCCACGGCGGTCCTCATCAACACCGCGCTCCAGCCCGGCGGCGCTCCGCCGCGCTCCTTCGAGGTGCTCGGCACGAACGGCACCGCCACGCTGCAGCCCATCGAGCCGCCCACGCTCACCCTCGACCTTGCCAAGTCTGCCGGTCCGTACAAGAAGGGCACGCAGAACGTTCCTCTGCCCGCCTACCAGCGCTACGAAGGCGACTTCGCCGAACTTGCCGCCGCCGTGAGGGGAGAACGCGCGTTGAGCGTCTCTCTCGAAGAGGAATTGCTCGTGGCCGAAACCGTCTTGCGGGCCTGCGCAATGCTATGAGCGTGGCAAGCCATCGTGGAGGGAACGCCAAAAGCTCAGCGACTCGCCCGTAGGCCTCGTGCCTGCGGCGCAGAGCGGGCAAGAATCCGCCCATCGGGGTCAAGCTGAACCAAGGCGGGTTAATGGCGTCTATCCGCATGAGGATTGGCCACCCATACTGACAAATACTCCGCGTGATTGCGGTGCGGCGGGTGGTCGAGGACGGCGAGCGGCCCAGCGAAGTCATGCGTTCGTTGGGATTGTGCCGCACCACCATCTACCGGTGGTTGCGCGCGTACAAGAAGAAAGGCCCGGCGGCACTGTTGCTGCGCAAGGCCAGTGGGCCCCGACCCAAGCTCAACGCAAAGCAACGCCAAAATAAAGTGATACGATCTTTCAGAGATAAGGAGACTGGGAATAAGCTTAAAAACGGAAATGGATGACAGAGGAATGGGGGCAAAGGAATGGGGAAGCAGAGGTTACGAATTCCGGACGCGTCACCCGATGGGTGAGCGTGATTCTTCCCGCAAGATTCTGGCATTCATTCCCTTGCCCCCATTCCTTTGCCTCCATCCCCGGATTCAGGATAAGGGCTGAAAAAGCAGGATGGCGTGCTTGGGGGAGCGCACGCGCCTCGCGTGCCGTATTCCGCGCCCTCGCGGAATACACGCGGCGACCCAAGGCGTTCCGAATGCCTGTGGACGCCCGGTGTGCCGCGCGGGGCGCACGGCACGGCACGCGAGGCGCGCGCGCTCCCCATGCACGCCGCTCT
>BJFP01000424.1 GCA_014189875.1 Verrucomicrobiota bacterium
CGGAAAGCGTGCCGTCCTTTGCGGCGCCGACGAGATATTGCCAGACGGCGGTGGGTGCGGGCAGGAGCAGTGAGGAAGCACCGCTGTGGCGTGCGGTGTATTCCCATGCGCCGAGGAGTGCGGCGAAAAATGCCGCGGCAGCGAGAAATTGTTTCATGTTGGATGGCAGTTGCGGACGTGTTGCAGCTCTCGTTTGTCGAGTGGCTGCGGGCGTCGGTTCGGGGAGGGAAATTTTCGGTGGCGTTGGGAGTTCGGCCAATGCGCTCATGCGGCGGGTGCGAGGATCGTCTTGAGTTCGCCGGTGATCTCCGCGGCGCGGGAGGCCATGGCCACGTCGTTGAATTCACGCGGGCGCGGCAGATCGACTTTGAACTCCTTGCGGATCCGGCCGGGTCGCGGCGAGAAAAGCAGCACGCGATCGCCGAGGCAGACGGCTTCGCGGACGTTGTGAGTCACGAAGAGGATCGTCTTTTTGCGTGCAGCGTGGATTTTCTGGAGATCGCCGTAGAGCTGCTCGCGAGTCATGGCGTCGAGCGAGGCAAATGGCTCGTCCATGAGCAGCACGCGAGGGTTCGGCGCGAGTGCGCGGGCGAGGGCGACGCGCTGTTTCATGCCGCCGCTCAACTCGTGGATATTCGCGTGCTCGAAGCCGTCGAGGCCGACGAGCTTCAGGTAGTAGCGCGCGACTTCGATGCGATCGTTGTTGCTGAGATCCGGCTTCAGCTTCAGGCCGAAGAGGACGTTGCCCAGCACGTCGAGCCACGGGAAAAGCGCGTGCTCCTGGAACATGACCGTGCGGTCGCGTCCGGGCTCGGTGATCATCTTTCCATTCACCTCGGCCATGCCGGTGAAGTTTCGCTCGAGCGCGGCGACGATGCGCAGCAGCGTGCTTTTTCCGCAGCCGCTCGGGCCGACGAAGCAGACGAATTCGCCGTCGCCGATTTCAAGGTTGATGTCGGCGAGCGCTTGGACGGTGCCGCGCTTGGTCGTGAATTTTTTGCTCACGCCCACGAGCCGGATTTTGGACGGCGGCGGGACGGCGAGTTCGGATGCGAGGCTCATGGAAAGTTCGAAGGATGAAGGGCGAAGGATGAAGTCAGGGCTTCACAAAAAGTTTCCCCAGGTCGGCTTCTTCCGGCAGCAGGCCGACGGACTTTGCGTCCTTCTGCATCGCGGTGAAGTCCGCGGGCAGCGCGCTGGTGGTGAAAGTGAGGCGCGGCCATGCGTGGTCGAGCAGCGCGGCGGGGATCGCCTTGCTCGTCGCCTTTTGCAGTGCGGCAGAAACGGCGGGTTTTGCCCAGTCCGGTTCGGCGGCGACCTTGTTCGTGAGCTCTTCGTGCGCGGCGACGAATTTCTTCAGCAGCTCGGCCTTGCCGTTGAGCGCCTTGTTGCTGGTGGCGACGACCGTGGTGAGCACGTCCTTTTGCTCCACAAGCAACTGGCCCTCGGCCTCCAGTTCGAGGCGAGAGACCCACGGCTCGACGGTCCACACGGCGTCGAGGTCGCCGCGCTTGAAAAGGTCGAGCTGATCGGGATTCGCGGTCGGGATCACATTTGCATCGCCACCGCGCTGCGTGATCGAAAGACCGCCCGCGGTGAGCCACGCGCGCGCCGCGACATCCTGCGTGCCGCCGAGCTGAGGCGACGCGATTTTTTTGCCGCGAAAATCCGCGGGCGTCTTGAGCGGCGAGCCCTTGTGAATGAGGAGCGCCGCACCGCCGCGCGCCGCGCCGGAGAGCACGCGAATGTCCGCGCCTTTCGTGCGCGTGTAGCCGTTGATGACCGGGTTCGGGCCGACGTAGGTCACGTCAATCGAGCCGGTGAGCAGCGCCTCGATCGCGCTCGGGCCGGCGTTGAACGGGAACCATTCGATCTTCGCACCCGTGCGCGACTCGAACCATCCCTGCGCCGCTTTCGTCTGCGTCTCGTGATAGCCGACGAGCGCGGGCGCGTGGGTGATGTTCGGGAAGAAGCCGACGCGAAGCACGGGCTGGCCTGCGTTGTCGGCGGATTTCTTGTCGCAACCCGTGAGCGCAGCCGAAGCGGCGAGTGCAGTGGTGAGGATGAAGTGACGGCGGAGAATATTCATTGGTTTTTATGTTTGGTGCGCCCGCGAGTGCCGTGTGGCCGCCATCGCGGAGGCGCGCTTTTTCAGATGCAAAACTCCGGCTCCATGGGCGGCGGTGGCGTTTTCGCGGCGACTTTGGCACGCGTGGAAAGGTCGAGGTGGCGGACGAGTTCGACGACCTTCGGCACGAGGCCGTCGCGGCGCAGGTGCTGGAGCGTGACTTCCGCGAGTTGCGCGAGGGTGTAGCGGTCGAGGACGTTCGAGATGGCGTTGCGCACGTCCATCATGATGAGGCGCAGGCCGCAGTGCTGCTCGTCGGGGCACGAGCAGCGCTCGTAGGCCGTCACGCTGGCGCAGCCGATGGGCGCGAGCGGGCCGTCAATTAGCCGGACGATTTCGCCGATGTGGATTTTTGAAGCCGGGCGGGCAAGCGAGTAACCGCCGTATTTCCCGCGTGTGCTGGAGAGGAAGCCGGCATGGCGGAGCTCGGCGAGGATTTGCTCCAGAAAAGTGGCGGGCATCTTCTGCGCCTCGGCGAGCGCGCTCAACGGCACGAGCGCACGATCGAGCGCCTGCGCCATCGTGAGATCGAGCAGCGCGCGGAGTGCGTATTCGCCTTTTTTGGAGAGCTTCATTTAAAGTTGACTGGTTTACTTGGGATAAAACGAATCTGGAATCAAGTGAAAGTTTTCGGCTGGTGGTTTTTGCGAACGGCGAACGTTTGCGCGGATTGGTTCGTCCCCTGTTCGGGCGACGGTGCGAAAATGAAACACAGTGCGGAAACAGGCAGGCCCCGCGAGGCAGACAGTCATCAAGTGAGGTCACAATTCTGTCGCCCGGCTCCACGCATCGCGCGCATGATGGACATCCGATCCGCCCCGATTCCCGTGACCGCGTGAATCCCACAACTTCCCCCTCAGCCTCCGTTGCAGCGCAGTTTCGCGAACAGACATTCGCGTGCGGTGGCGTGCGGCTGAACGTGGCCGTGGGGCCGCGCAACGGGCCACCGCTCGTGCTGCTGCATGGCGTCACACGCGGCTGGCGGGACTGGCTGCCGATCATGCGGGGAATGTTTGATCACTGGCAGATTTTCGCGCTTGATCTCTTCACGCGACGGCTCCGGGCGGCACCCTCGCGCACGTCCTCGACTTTCTCCACGCCATCCCATCCGTCCACATCCAGCCATCAAATGCGCAACGAAGACCGGTGCTGAAATCATGGGCCGCGCGGACGAATTCGGCACTGTCGAGACAGGCAAGCTCGCAGACCTGCTCATCGTGGACGGCGACGTGCTCAAGGACATCACG
>BJFP01000425.1 GCA_014189875.1 Verrucomicrobiota bacterium
AGTGGATGAAGCTGAAATCGTTCTGGGGGGAACAGCCCGGTCATTGGCCTTTCGGTCAGTGGTCGGGCACTTTTTTTGTGGATGTGCAGACTCAGCGGATTCTCCAGATCAGTTCAACAACTTGTTCTCCACCCGCCAGCCGACGTAGGCACCGAGAACGCTGCTGACTCCACTTGCGAGAAATGCGGTCGTCGTTCCCACCATCTCACCGAGCGACCGGCCGACCGCTCCACCCACGTTGACGCCGATGAAACTGTACGTGTTTCCAGTACGCCATGCTGTACGCCATGCAGAGATGCTCCAGCGCGTGGCCTCAAAGAGGCCTGCGTTTTGGCCAGTGTCATGGGCTGCGGAACCCTGGTTCGTGTGGGGCACACGGTATCGCTATCGCCGTGCGGAGCGGGTGGCCAGGACTCGCGCGGCGGGACGGGAGATCCGTGAAGGGATGATTATCCTAAATCCGGCGATGGGATGTCGCGCAAAGGCGCAAAGAAGAAGCAGATGCCAACAAGCAGGCATTCACCCACCGGGTGAGTGCGAACCAATGCGCATCCCTTTGCGTCTCTGCGCCTTTGCGCGACATCCGCTCCTCCCATCGCCGGATTTAGGATTATTTCCCTGCCGGCGGGGCGGGCACTGCGGGATCTGCGGGAGCGGGCACCGGCGCGGCTTTCAGTTCGATCGCTCCGTTGCCGATTCCATTGATGATCACGTTGCCCTGAATCCGGATTCCACCGGCACCGTTTTGTAAGATGATCGTGCCGCCGTTCGGGTTGCCGTTGTTCTGTCCGGTTTTCTTGTCGGCGGAATTTTCCGGAGGTGAGGCGTTGCGCGGCTGGAAGACGATCTCGGAGAGTGCGGTGGTGCTGAAGGTGAGATTGCCGGCGGCGGCGCTGTGGCATGTGACTCGGCCGTCTGCGACTTGCACCGAGTCCACGGTGACGCTGCCTTTTCCCGCGAGGTGCAGGCGCACGCCGGCGGCGGGCGGTTGCAGAGGGCCTGCAAATTCGGCCACGAGCGCGCGGCTCATCGGGATGTCGAGCCTGCCCGCGTCGCACTGGAGGTGAAGCTCCGTGGCGCTTGCGCCTTCGAGCGTGCCGGAGGTCTCGTCGCCGTTCACGAGGGCGATCAGGTCGGTCGCGGGTGTTGCGGGCTTTTTCTCAGGCGCGTCCTTCTTGTCGTCGGCGGGTGCGGGCTTGTCGGCTGTATCCTCCTTTTTGGCGTCCGCGGGGAAGAGAGCCTTGCCGTTCACCACGATGCCGCCTTGCACGCCGTTGAGCTGGAGCGCGCCGCCGTTGAGGATGATTCCGCCCTGGGGCATGGCGTTCGCGCCGCCGCGGTTTTTGCGGGCGCCGCCTTTCGGGACGTCGGGCGCGTCGCCGCTCCATGGGCCGACCCACACGTTCGAGATCGTCACGCTGGAATTCATCGGCTGCGGGATGATGGCGATGCCTTTGCCGGGTTTCGGCGATTCCTTGCCGGCACCCCCCTTCAGCCCGAATCCGCCGACGGGGATGCCATTCACGAGCATCACCAGCTTTCCCGTGCGCCGGTCGGCGAGGAAGCGGAACGTGCGGCGGTTCCCCTCGGAGCCGACCGATTCGGCGAATTCGATCTGCTGCGGCTGGTTAAAAAAGACGCCGCCATTTTTCCTCGGCGACATGTCGTAGATGTAGGCGCTGTCCCAGCCGCCCTGGATCATGAGGCCCTGCTGTCTTTCGTCGTGGAAGAGCTGGATGGAGTAGCCGGCCTGCGCCTTCGGTGTGGAAATGTCGAAGCTGACCTCGATCTTGTCCGGCAGGTTGTCGAACGAGCGGCCGATGTTCGGGCCGTTGCCGTAGCCGTTGCGGTTCGTGCTGCGCGGGAGGTTGAATGCGCCGTCGAGGTAGCGCCACGGGTTGCGCTTTGTGCCGTCGTCCTTCGCCGGGCGGCGTCCGCCGTACATCTCGATGTTTGCGGTCTTCATCCACGACTGCGGATCGCTCGCGCCGTCCCACACGGGCACTTCGCTGTTCTGGCCGAAATAGATCGCGCGGATGCCGGTGCGGTCAATCTGGAGGTTGTCGGCGATGGGCGAGCGGAGGTGGAGCTGCTGCTTGTCGAGGTGGAGCAGCTCGCCGGGAAGCCAGTCGCCATTGCGGAAGCGCACGGCGGAGGTCGGCGCCTTCTCCTTGTCCGTGTCCGCGGCCTTCGCGCGCTTCGCGAGCAGGACGCCTGCGAGCTTGTTCACGGGAAACTCCGCGGGCTGCGAGCCCTTCACGGGCTTCCAATTCACCTTCTGGTCGAGGCTCGCGCTCACGAGCGAGCCGCGCAGCTCGTCGCCATTGCGGAAAATGAGCGTGTCGCCGCCATCGGCGATCGCCTTGTCCGCGGCGGCGAGGCGGTGCGGGAATTCGATCGCGCGCACGGCGTTGATCGGCAGCGTGATGTCGCCCGCAAAGGAGGTGCGCACCTTGAGCTGCCCGTCGCGGAAGCCGAGCGCGGTCACGTCGAACTCGCCGCGCTGCGCGAGCCAGATGCGCGCGACCGAACCGGCCGGCGGATCGCCCGCGGCGGCGCGGTTCAGCCGGATGAAGAGCGGATCCTTGCGCGGCATTTCCTTGCCGGAAAAATTCACCGAGTCCGCGGTGATCGCCTCAAGCGTACCGGCCTGCCTCAGCAGCCTGGGCTCCGGTTTCATGGCGGGATCCACGGTCTCGCCGTTCACGTTCGGCCGGCCGGTGAGCTTCGGCGGATTGATGGCCTGAAGCTGATTTGAAATCAGATCCTTCGCGGCCTCGTCGCCCTTCGCATCAGGCTCCAGGCTGCCGTCCCACGGGCGGACGCGCACCTTCGAGAGCGTCCACGACATGTTCGAACTCCAGTACGTCGGCTGCCAACTCAGCGAGCCGCCGTTTGCGGGTTCGGACTGCGGTGCGGTGTCCCAGTCGGCGACTTTTTTTCCGTTCACGAAGATGACGAGCTTTCCGCCGCGCCGGTCGTGGAGGATGCGGTAGCGCGTCTCCTTCGGCGCATTTTTTTCCTCAGGCATGTTGGCGCTGAGGTTCTTCATGTTGCTTCCGTCAAAAGCGTTTGCGCTGATGTTGTTTGCCTGGAAGCGGAGATAGACGGAGCCTTTCGAGTAGCCCTGCGACTGCAGCCCGGGATGCAGCCAGAGCGTGAGCCCGCGGACCGCACTGCCGCCGTCGCTCGCGGAAAATTCGAGATCCAGCCGGTCGCTCAACGCTTCGAAGCGCCGCGTGAGAGGCATCGCGGCGCGGGCGATGAGCGCGCCGTCGGCATAGTCCCATGCGGATCCGGCCTGGCCGCCGGTGTCCCAGCCTGCGAGGCCC
Source organism: Verrucomicrobiota bacterium (assembly GCA_014189875.1). Classification (GTDB taxonomy): domain Bacteria; phylum Verrucomicrobiota; class Verrucomicrobiia; order Chthoniobacterales; family Chthoniobacteraceae; genus SXWH01. The sequence continues at coordinate 3,333 of BJFP01000425.1, forward strand.
ATCGGCCCGGTCGGGCCCTCGTAGGCA
>BJFP01000426.1 GCA_014189875.1 Verrucomicrobiota bacterium
ACATGGGCTGGCGTGAGGCTTTGAGCCCCCACCTTCCCTTCGATGTGAATTTCGATTTCGCCGAGTGCGTTCATGGCTTCGTTGGGGACAATCTACCATTTGTCATGCCCAAGCCAAGCAGGGTTTTGGGCGTGGTGAGTTCGGCGACGAGGGCGGAGAGGAGGTTCGCGGCGGTGGCGCGGGAGGCGGCGAGCTGCGTTTCCAACGCGTCCACCAAGACCATCAGTTGCTCCACTTTGGCCACGATCCGGCGTTGTTCGGCGAGGGGTGGGATGGTGATTGGAAGCTGCTTCAACTTTGAAGCCTTGATTCCCTTTGCCGTCACCCCGGTCCCATTCTTGTCCAAGATGAACTGGAACTGGTCGCTGAGAATTTGGAGGACCAAGAAGGGGGGTTCGAGCGCGCCGTAGCTTTGAAAGCAAATGACGCGCTGCGCTAACGCGAAACGTTCAGTCAGCTCGACGACTGCGGCGTTGCCCATCGGCGCTTCAGTCGTGAACAGAACATCGCCGGCTTTTGGAAATCCTCGGGTCATCCAAGCGTGGTATTCACTCTCGGACAGAAACTCTTCGGGCGAGAGATTGATTTGGCCCTTCCGCACATTCTTCGCCGTCAGCAAGCGAACGCCACTCGATAGCTTCGCAGGCGTCTTGCCGCGATAGTCAACGAACAGGACAAGGTCAGCCAAGCCGCGCCATGACCACGTCTCGGCAATGTCCCAGCGATCATCGGCGGACAACAGAGGTTGGTTTTCTTCGTCGGCTCGGTGGTCGCTATGCGCAGTCGCGCGTCGTCGTTCGTCGTTTCGTGCGAGCGAATCCTCCGCCGGTTCGTCGTTGGGGTCTTGGGGGACGAGTTTGCCTTGGACGGCGAGGGTGAGGATGGATTTGCGGAGGTCGGCGGGGGGGATGGGGTAGGACGGGTGGAAGAGGAACGGGAGGTTGGCCGGGGTGGGCGCGTCGGCAAAGCGGGCCAGCGACGCGCGGGCGAGCGCGGCGTGCCGCGTCTCCCGTTCCTGCTGGTGCGCCTCCAGCCGATCACACAACGCCATCAACTCATCCACCTTCGCCACGATCCGCTTCTGCTCGGCGAGGGGTGGGAGGGGGATGTCGAACTGCTCGATCATTCCCTTGGTCAACGCCTCGCGTGTCGCGCCGACTTGGACGTCGTCGATCATTCGTTGAATCGCGGGACTGGCTAAGAACTTCGCCAAGAACCGAGCATCGAGTTCTTTGATCGGGCGGATTATGGCGACGTGCTGATTGACCCTCGCGCCCGCCATTTCCGATGGTGCGGTGGTGACGCGGCCAATCGAAGCACCGGTGATGTTCAGCAGCACGTCGCCGGGCTGGACGGTAACGTTGGCGAGTTGCTTCGCCTGCTCATCGCTGAGGAAGACAAGTCCCTTGGGCTCGAAGCCAGCAAAGTGGACATTCATCGAGCGAATGAGAGGAATGCCCTCGGTGAAATAGGATTCTCTTCCGCCTGCTGGAGTGGCTCCGCTGCCAATCTTTGTTGCGAGTGATTTCAACGGTTTCAGCGGCCATGGCTCTGCGGTCGGCAACAGCTTTCCCGAAAAGGCGAGGTGCAGCACCAGCTCCCGCATCTTCGCCACCGCGTTGGGCGCGTCGGCGAACTGGTCGAACTTTTCAAAGAAGGTTTCCAGCTTCATCGGGCCTTGGCTGCGGGCTTTTGCGGGGCGGCGGACTGATCGGACGGACCGCACGGATGGTTGGCGGTTTCCCGAATCCCAACGGGATTCCATCGTTCAGCCCAGGGTTGCGAGGCACGAGCTACCCTGGGAACCCGTGCCCCGCGCATCCAACCCTGAAAGGGTTGTATCCACCGTGCGCCGGATGATGCAACCCCGTCGGGGTTGATGTTCTTTTTTTGGCAATCCCAGGGTAGGCGCTCCTGCGTCGCGCCAACCCTGGGCTGGATGATGGAACGCCGTTGGCGTTCGCGGCCACGCGGCTGGGGTTCACGCATAGGCCGTTGGCGTTCGCGGACGTGCGCACGCATCTTCGCCACCGCATCAGGCGCGTCAGCGAACTGGTCGAACTTCTCGAAGAAGGTTTCCAGCTTCATTCAGCAGTCCCGGCGGTGGCGGTGAGGGCGTGGTGGAGTTCCTGTTTCAGCGCGGCGCGGGTGGCGGCGATCTGGGCGAGGAGCTTTTCGTATTCAGGCAGGAGGTGGTCCACGTCGCCGGGGCCGGTGTCGGGGTTGTGCGGGTTCTTGAGGTCGAGGTTGAAGTTGCCCGCCTTGATGGTGTCGATGGAGACGCGCCAGGCCTGCTCGTTTTCCACGCGGGACTTGAAGCCGTCTTTTTCCTCGCCCCACCAGGCTCTCTCGCCCTCGAACTCTTCGATGCGGATGGGTTTGCCTTTGTTGTAACTCTTGGCGCCGGGCGGATACGGGTGCTCGTAATACCAGACATGGGTGGTGGGCGCGCCTTTGGTGAAGAAGAGGAGGTTGGTGCGGATGCCGGTGTAGGGATTGAAGACGCCATTCGGCAGGCGGACGATGGTGTGGAGATTGCACTCGGTGAGGAGCGCTTCCTTGATGCGGGTCTTGACGCCTTCGCCGAAGAGGGTGCCGTCGGGCAGCACGAGTCCGGCGCGGCCGCCGGGCTTGAGGATCTTCATGATGAGGACGAGGAAGAGGTCGGCGGTTTCGCGGGTGCGAAACTCGGCGGGGAAATTGGACTCGATGCCGTCCTCCTCCATGCCGCCGAAGGGCGGATTGGTGCCGACTACGTCCACACGCTCCTTTGGCCCCCAATCACGTAGCGGGCGGGCTAGGGTGTTGCCGTGGCGGACATTGGAGGGGACATCAATGCCGTGCAGGAGGAGATTGGTCAGGCAGAGGATGTGGGGGAGGTGCTTTTTCTCGATGCCGGCGAAACATTCCTGAATGATGCGTTCGTCGGCTTCGGTCTTCGCCTGCTTGCGCAGATGGCGGATGAGGGAGGTGATGAAGCCGCCGGTGCCGTTGGCGGGGTCGAGGAAGCTCTCGCCCAGGCGTGGATTCAGGCGGTCGATGACGAAATCGGTGGCAGCGCGCGGGGTGTAGAACTCGCCGGCATTGCCTGCGGACTGGAGGTCCTTGAGGAGCTTTTCGTAGATGTCGCCGAACATGTGGCGATCATCCATGGCGTTGAAGTCGATGCCATTGATCTTGTTGATGACCTGGCGCATCAACGTGCCGTTCTTCATGTAGTTGTTGGCATCGTCGAAGGCGGAGCGGATGAGCCCGGCAATCTTGTCGCCGCCGCCGGTGAGGGCTTTGAGCTTGGGCAGGAGGGTGTTGTTGATGAAGTCGAGCAACGCCTCGCCGGTGATACCTTCGTCGTC
>BJFP01000427.1 GCA_014189875.1 Verrucomicrobiota bacterium
GAGAATGTTTTCACTCGGGAGGTTGATGCGGTTTTGGATGGATTCATGCGCGGACAATCCTGCCCGTTGATTTCACTTAGAGCAAAAAGAATCCCGAAAAAAGAATCCGATACCCTTCGAGGCGGGGGCGGCTCCGGTTGGCGCGCGGCAGCCGATCGCCGCGTTGTAAATCCCGGCGACATTTCTGTCTGTCGGTTTGCTAGCAGAAATAGAAAGACAGACAGATTATGCCGCTACCCGTGAGCAGCCGTAGCTCCAAAGGGATCACTGTCACCAAGTGGGCCATGAAGGATGTTAAGGCCGCGGTCGCCAAGTAATGAGCCATGGAAGTGACGGCGGAAAAGCGCCGGCAACCGCCGTGGATCAGGCGAGCAGCGCGCGGACTACGCTCGCGTCGGTGACATCCGGGTCGGTGAGACTGGCGGCCCTGCCTTCTTGAGGGAAAGTGAGCGCCCGGTGATTGATGCCGAGCGCGTGGAGGAGGGTGGCGTGGAAGTCGTGGACATTCACGACGTCGGTGACGGCTTGATAGCCGAAGTCGTCGGTTGCGCCGTGGATGTAGCCGCTCTTGAAGCCACCGCCAGCGACCCAGAGGGAGAATGCGTGCCGGTTGTGGTCTCGACCGTCCTTCCCCTGGGAGATGGGAAGCCGGCCAAATTCACCCGTCCAGAGAACGGCGGTCGAGTCCAGGAGGCCGCGTCGTTTCAGGTCCTTGACGAGTGCGGCGCTCGGTTGATCCGTTCTGGCGCAAAGACCTTTGAGACGTTCAGCGTTCTTCTCGTGCGTGTCCCAAGGCTGACCTTTGAGGAAAAGCTGGACGAAGCGGACACCGCGCTCAACGAGCCGGCGGGCGATCAGGCAGCGGCGGCCGTATTCCGCGGTGGTGGGGTTATCGAGGCCATAGAGCTTCTTCGTCTCTTCGGATTCGCTGGAAAGGTCGAGCGCTTCCGGCACGGCGCTTTGCATTCGCGCGGCGGTCTCGAAGTTCGCGATGCGCGCGGTCAGTTCTGTGTTCTCGGGAAAGCGTCCCGCATGGTGCTGGTTGATCTGTTTGATGAACTCGAGTTGATTCGCGCGAGCCGCGGCAGGAATTTTCGCCGGGGTCTTCAGGTTGAAGACGGGCGATTCGCCGCCGCGGAACGGTGTGCCCTGGTAAACGGCGGGGAGGAAGCCGGAAGACCAGTTGCGCTCTCCATCGACAGGCAGGCCGCCCGGATCGGAGAGGACAACATACGCGGGAAGATTTTCATTCATCGAACCGAGGCCGTAGAGGATCCAGGAACCCATCGTCGGCAGACCGGCGAGGAAGCGTCCGGTGTGGATGATGCGGAGGGCCGACTCGTGATCGACGGAGCCGGTGGACATTGAACGGATCAATGTGATGTCGTCGGCAATGGACCCGGTGTGCGGGAGGAGTTCGGAAAGCTCCATGCCGCATTGGCCGTGGCGGCTGAACCTGTAGGGCGCCTCAAGGACATTCCCTGCCTTGTTGTTAAAATGGATCTCAAGCTTGCCGCCGGGGTAGGGCTTGCCAGCCCACTTGTTCAGCTCGGGCTTTTCATCAAAGAGATCCATCTGGCTGGGGCCGCCGTGCTGGAAAAGGCTGATGACAGCCTTGGCCGTCTGGCGCGGTCTCTCGGCAGCGAGAATGCGGGGGGCGGCCAGTGAGGCGAGGGCGAGGGCTCCGAGGCCGCCGGCGGACTGACCGAGGAAGGCACGTCGGGTGAGTTGCAACGGATTCATTGGAGATAGAGAAAATTGCTGGAGGCAAAAAGCGACTGGCAAAAATCCGCCCACGCGCGCTCGCCCGCTTCGGGCTTGCCGGCATAGGCGGCATTTTGCGTAACGAGGAATTCCGCGGCGAGCTTGCGCTCGGTCGTGTCCGGCTTCCGGCCGCCCACAAGGAGAAATGCGCGGTCGATCCGCGCGGCCTCGTCGGCACCACATTCGCGCTTGAGGCGCCGGGCCAGGTCTTCGGCACGGTTCACTGCGAAGTCGGAATTGAGCAGGCCCAACGACTGTAGCGGCATCGTCGTCTGCGCGCGGCGCGCGCAATTGAAAACGATTGAGGGCGCGTCAAAGACCGCCAGGAACGTAGGGACATGCGTGCGGCGGTGCTGGAGGAAAATCGAACGCGCGAAGGCCCCGGGTTTGGATTCATCGACGAGGATTTCGCTGTCGCCGCTTCGGCTGGTGGGGACGTATGGACCGCCTGCCTTAGAGTCCATGCGACCGGACGCCGCGAGCATTGCGTCACGGATCGCCTCGGCATCGAGGCGTTTCAGCGGAAACCGCCAGAGCAAACTATCCGATGGATTCCGGGCGATTCCCTCCCTGTCCGGAAAACTCTGCTGGCGGAATGTGGCCGAGCAAAGAATCGATTTGAGAAGAGCCTTTTGCTTCCAGCCGTCGCCCACGAATCCGGAGGCGAGGAATTCGAGAAGCTCGGGATGCGTCGGTTTCGAGCCGCTGACTCCCAGATTATCGGAAGTGCTGACGATTCCGGTGCCGAAACAATTCTGCCAGATGCGATTGACCGTCACGCGAGCCAAGAGCGCGGCCTGAACGGAGCCGGGTTCGGTGATCCATCGCGCCCATGCGAGGCGGCGGCCGGTGCCGATGGAGCCGGCCTGGATTTTCAGCGGTTCAGAGTTCTGCTTGAAAAATGCCGGAAATGCGGGCTCGACAAGTTCGCCGGGAGTCTTGTGGTTGCCTCGCTTTAGCAGACGCACTTCCGGCGGCGTGGGACCGGCATCACTCATCCACGCAATGCGACCCGGTTTCGGCCCCCGTCTTGAGGCAAGTTCCTTCGTGGATTTTTCGAGAACCTTCTTTTTCTCCGCAAGCGTCCTTTGAAACGTCTCGTTAGCCTTCGTCCATTCCGGATCAGAACTGTTGGATGACTCAATCAGAACGTTGTCCACGATGAAGCTGCGCCCACCGCCGCACCCGAATCCAAATGACCCGTCAGGCAGCTCATCGCCTTTCAATTCAAGGGCCTTGCCGTCCACCTCCCCGTCCACGACGTGTTCGACCGCGAATTTATCATCACCGGTCCTTGTGACACGTACGCCGTAGTTTTGACCGGCTTTGTAGGGCACCGCAAATTCGCCCAGGCTCTTCGCGCCTTTGGCCGGATGGCCCGCCTTGACGCCCGAAGCACCGCCTGGATTTCCATCGACCAGGATATTTCCGCCGCCAGCGATGTTGGTGTCATCTGAATAGTGTTTCGCAATGAAATACGCGACACGCTCCGCATCCTTGCCCTTCGCGTCCAGCTTGGTGGCGACGAGGTCGAACGTGGCTTGAATCCATTCGCCCTTCGCGGCGGGCTTCCAGCGGAATGATTGG
>BJFP01000428.1 GCA_014189875.1 Verrucomicrobiota bacterium
GCCGGGCCATGAGAATATCCTCCAGGATTTGTGTCACCGTTTGAGTCGTGTCTTTCATAAATTCTCCCCTTGGACGTTGGGCGTTGGACGTTGGGCGTTGGGCGTTGGACGTTTTCCCCATCACCCAAACGCCCCATCCGTATCCTCATCCCCGGTCCCATCCCCGTGCATAAGCAGCTCCGCGCCCATGCCGGCGAACAGCATCGAATACGCGATGTCCTTCTTGATGCTCGAAGTGAATCGGTTGAACCCCCGCTGCGTCGTCTCCAGCGCGCCCTCCTTCGTGAGCCGCTTGCGCACCTTGCCGAGCTGCGCGACGCCTTCCTCGATGCGGTCCTGCAGGATGCGCTGCGTCGCCGACCACATCGCCACCTCCGCCGGGTCGCGGAATTTCCGCAGCGCGGGATAGCTCATCACCCCGGAATGCCAGCGCGCGGCAAACTGGTTGTGCGCCGCATGCACAAAGCCGCCGTCGTCCTGCGACCAGTCGAGCCCCTGCTGCGCCTCCATGTGCGGCAGGTCGTTGAAATCTCCCGGCCCCGTCCCGCGACCGTTCCCGCGCGAGAACCAATGCACGATCGCCAGCTTGTCCCCCTGCGCGGGCTCCCATCGCGTGCAGAGCGGCGTCACGCGCCAGCGGGTGCCGTTCAGCTCCACCTCGGGCTTCAGCAGTTCCTTGTACACCAGCGAGCCGCCGCCGCCCGGATCCAGCACGATGCTCGAAAAATGGAACAGCCGGTGCCACGTCTGGATCAGCGCCGCCATGTCCATCGCGCCAAGGTTCTGACCCCGCCACGCCCACACAAAGCACAGCTCAAACGCCCGCGAGCCCACGCGCAGAAAGGTCACTCGCTCCCCATTGATCATCCCCTGCAAATGCACCTCGCTCACCGGCACCTCGCGCACACGCAGGATGCTCGCCGCCGCCCAGTCCGACTTGAGCCCCTGGCCGGGCGCCGCATCGAAGCCGAGGATGTAATGCGCGTTCGTCGCACGCCGCTCCTCCGGCACAAAGCGCCGACCGCCGCACGCCTCGAGCACAGGCTCCGGGTAAAAGGTGATCCCCTCGCGATCCGTCAGCCCGAGAATCTGATTCGCGAACTGCGACGGCGACATGCTGGCCTTCTGGTTCGCGATGTTCTCCTCGTTTGCCAGGAGCTTGCGAAATCTCGGATTGTCCGACACGTCCCGGTGGCAGAAGCTATACACCTTATAGCGCATGGAACCGTCCTTCATCTTGCGCGTGTAGGCATCCACATACTTATAGCCCGGATGCGACGGTGACTGCGCGTGCCCCATCATGTGCGTGTGGTTGCACAGCCACGGATGCTCCGTGCTCTGCGCCTCGCGCGTCACGCGCCCGAGGAGCTTGCGGTCCACGCCGCGCGACTTCGCCGCGATCTCGAAAATCTCATCCACCCACAGCGAATTGAACCGCAGGCCCGCCTGCGATGCGGCATCGTTCAGGAAGTCCGGCGCGGGCATGTCCAGCCGGCTGCCGTTGCGATAGTTCATGCTCCAGCACGAGCCGCCCAGTTCCTCATGCACTTTCTTCCGGTAGGTCTTCAGCTCCCGACGGAACCGCGGCCACCGCTCCATCGTATGCTCAAAGTAAGGCCAAAACTGCTTCTGCCCCACGCCGCCGAAGTTCGGGAAATACATGCCAGCCAGATGCCCCGGCGCCTTCTCTGTCCCGTTCAGCATGATGCACCGGAGCTGCGAGGTAATCCACATCAGCAGCGTCTTGCCGGTGGAGGTGCCTGACAGGTTCAGGGTGAACGGGAAAAACCAGTCCATCTTCAGCTCCGCCGACTGGAAATCATCCAGCTCATACCCCAGCAAAACCGAAGCCGCCATATCCGGCCGCCGGAAAAGCTCCGCAAGGTCATCCTCGTCGATGTCAATAGGCATGGCGACTTGGTAGTAGTGACTGGTGACTGGTGACTGGTGAATAGTAAGAGGGCATCGGCTGCGTCTGTCGGTTGGGGTTTCGGGCTGAAAACCAGTCACCAGTCACTATTCACCAGTCACATCCCACTTGGGCGTCACCACAGTCACCCCGATCGGCCACGCCTTCCCCACCACCCCCGGCGCAATCTCCCGCTCCTTCTCCCGCGCGCCGCGCATCATCTCCATCTTGGCGTCAATGTTATCCACGAAATGCAGCAGCGTGGCCTCATAAGTCTTCGGCACGACCGGCGAACCCCACTCGAGCGTCCCATGATGCGACAGGATCAGATGCCGCAGGTGCAGCAGCTTTTCCTTGGGCCACGGCCGGAATGCCCGCGCCGCCGCCGGCGGCTGAACCTTCAGCCCGTCGCACGCAATCTCTTCGCGCTCTCCTTTCTCGCACTGGTTCCAATGCCAAGCGACCAGTCCGCATCCGATCGCAATATGCCCCAGCAGCTCAGCCCGCGCCGTGAACGGCATCTCAAACGAATCCTCCACATACTGGTTCTCTATCAGCTTCCCGCAGTCATGCAAAAGCACGCCCGCGATCAGCAGGTCGCGGTTCACCACCATCGGAATCATCCCATCGGTGCCGAGCGACGGATCATGCCCGCCCAGCGTGAGGTCGTAGCAGCTCGCCAGCGAAAGCGCCGCCCGCATCATCCCGGCGACATGCTCCACGAGCCCGCCGGGCCGCGCATGATGATTCCCCCGCGCCGCCGCCGCCCGCCGGAACTCCGGGCCGCGATGCCGCAGGAACGCCTGACACAGCACCCGGAAATGCCGGTCCTGCATCGAGTCCACGATCTCGGTGATGTCGCGCCAGTCCCGCGCCTGCTTCGCGCGCACCTCCGCCGACCCGAGGAAAAACTCCGCGCGCTCCGCATCCGACAGCGCCCGCACCACCCAGTCATTCGACTCCACGCCAAAGTCCCCCTTGGAAAAAGCCCCCGTCACCTCGACGCAAACCACCGGACTCGCAGCTCCCTCATTGGACGTTGGGCGTTGGGCGTTGGGCGTTGGGCGTTCGCTCTGCCTCCCCATCATCTCCGCCACCGCCGCACACCACCCCGCCGACGGCCCATTGTCCCAGCACTTCATCTTCACGGTCCCGGACGCATCGGCAAACTCCGCCTCATGGTAAGTCTTGCCCGTCTTGGTCTCCTTCACCGCGACCGAAGTTACTTGCGCCCGGAAGCCCGCGCGCCGCTTCTCTGGCGTGCAAGCCGCGAGAAATGAATTGATGTCCTTGGATATGTCAAATTGCGTCATGTTAGTAGTTTGTCAGTAGTTAAAAATCTTCGCTGCTTCGCTGCTTCGCGGTTAAACCATCACCTTCACGACCCCAAACGGCGAAAACTCCCGAGC
>BJFP01000429.1 GCA_014189875.1 Verrucomicrobiota bacterium
ATCATCCTGTCCGTGTGAGTTGCAATGCGCGCGCAAACCTCGGCATCGGAAAGCACGTCAATGTCTTTGGTGATCTGCATTTTTCCCTCACTCATGCGTTCCCCGGCTGCGCGAATGGGTTGATGATCTCCAGCCCGGCGACGTGGGTGAAATCCGCTTCGTTCCGCGTGACCAGCGGCAGGCGGTGGAGCAGGGCTGTCGCGGCGAGGATCGAGTCGGCCAGGCTCATCTTTTTCTGCCGTCGCAATTCGATGGCGCGGGCGGTGATGCGGTCACCGAGCGGCAATTCCAGCAGCGCGCCGACGAGCAATTCCAGACGGGCACGCCGCATTTCATCCAGCAGATGCCAGCGGGGAAAGCCGAGCACTTCGATGCGGCTCACGGTCGCGAGGCAGGCGGCGGCGTCTTCCACCCACCGGCTCAGAAATGCGCCCTCGGGCTCCGCGGCGTAGATGAGGATGTTCGAGTCGAGGAGCATCGCCGTGGTGGAGGATCGCCCGCGGGATCACTCCCGGCCCGGCAGGGGACGGTCTTCGCGCTGCTCGCGCTGCCATGCGGCGGGATCGGGGATCACGTCCTTCAGCCCGCCCAGCGCCCGCAGCGCGGCGAGGGCTTCCCTGCGCTGGCCGAGCATCTCCGGGGTCGCCAGCCTCGGGGCGGATTCCGATTCATCCACCGCCTCCAGCGTCGCCTCGACGCGCACCCTGCGGTGCCGCAATTCCGCCGGCAACGGCAGATGCAGGCTGCCATCGGCGTGCGGTTCGAGAATGGCGGTGATGGTGCTCACGGGAGGGAGGCTAGCGGGCTTCGCGCTCGTTGCCAAGGCGAAGACTTGGTAAGATTTGGCGAGTCTCGGCAACGCGGTTTTGTGCGGGGAATGGAGCGGATTCGAGCGGAGCGAGAAAGACTGCCGCAGGCAGCCCGCAGGGTGAGCGCGGAGGCGCTCATCAATGACATCGCCAGCCGCCCCTCGGCAAGCTCCGGGCCTTGAGCCAGGCAGCCAGAAGGGTGGCCGTGGCAACGGCCAGCAACCTGAGCTTCGTGGTGAGGGGCGAGCGGGAAGCGTGACTGGCGATTGGTGAAAAGTGACTGGTGAGCAAATCCAAAGACCCAACCGCGACCGGAGCGCATCGTCCACTTTCTGCATCTCCGCAGGCGCTTCGCGGAGGATGGAATCGCTCACGGGATGACGTTCACGCCTTTGATGCCGAAGTGCGGGGCGGCGGCGAGGAGACGGGCGTCGTTCGAGTGAATCTCGGTGAAACCGTGCTCGGCCGCGCAGGCGAGGTGGAGGGCGTCGGCGGCGCGGAGGAAGATGGTCGCGGGCAGGCTGGCGTAGGCGGTTTCCACACGGCTGAGCGCGGCATCCGTGAGCGGCAGCCAATGGAGGCCGGAGGCGGCGCAGTCATCCTGAAACTGCTTCAACAATTCGCCAAACCGGAGGACATCAACGTGCCCTTCGCGAAGGATCCGGTGAAAGGCCGCCACGGTCTCGGTGCGACCATGCACCGCGGAAGCCACGTCATCGGTGGCTGCCAAGGCGCGCACGGCCTCCCATCCGGGGTCTTCGACGTAGAGGCGGACGAGGTAACTGGTGTCGAAGTAGATCACTCAGTTGCCGTCGCGGTCGTCGGAAATGAGGTCGGTGATGTCGCGGTCACCGGGCCGTGGCCGGAACGCCCCGCTCTCCATCATTTCTTGGAATCCGGGCCGAAGTTTACGCCTAGCGAAATAGGGACCTTCCGACGAGGGCGAGGGCGTGGCGGGCTGGAGTTCTGCGACGGGCTTGCCGTGGTCGGTGATGAGGATGCGTTTCGCAGCAGCTTCGCGGACATAGCGGTCTGTGTGCTCGTGGAGTTCGCTGATGCTGATCTCGATGGCGGCGCTCATGGGTGAAGCGTGCCACGCGGGCGCGGGTGAGTCAACGGCGGCGGATAGTGGCAGAGGACTTGGCAATGCAGTTTTTTGCGCGGGGAATGGAGCGAAGCGCCACGTCCTGATAGAACTCGGACGCGATCCGCACTGCCAGGCTCATTGGCCTGCCTGCTCGGTGATCAATCGCTCAGCCAGCTTCCGAAATTCTCCCGGCACCCAAGGGCGATGCGGGCTCCGCACGCCTTTCAACAGCTCCGCCTCGAGTTGTTCCGGCTCGAGCGGCGGAAATGCGGCGTCGTGGCGGTCATCTGCGCGCTGCTTGAGAATGAGCAAGTCCACGACTTGTTCAGCATTCCCGCAAGAGCCATCGCGCATGAGTTCCTGAACGTATGCTTCTGCTGTGTTGGAGAGTTTCACAGTCATGGGTGCAGTTTCCGCACCATCGTGAAGCAGTCAACGCCGCACTTTCGCAGGTGAAGCTTCGCTGTAAGGGGCGGGACTGCATGGAGCCAGTGCGGCGGCGCGTGAACCCGGCCACCGCACGCAGCGCAAGACCCCCACCGTGCCGCCAACGAAAGGGCAGCTTGTTTCCAGTCCTTCTTTCTGCCAGATTCCGGCCATGGAAGTTGTTTTCAGCATCACCCAGGAAGCCGACGGTGGGTTCGTGGGCGAGTGTCTTTCGCACGACATTTTCACCCAGGGCGACTCGTGGGATGAACTGCGTGCCAACGTCAAGGAAGCCGTTGATGCGTATTTTTTCGACCAGCCTAGGCCCGCGTCCATCCGCCTGCATCTGGTGCGTGACGAAGTGCTGGCGGTGGCATGAAGCTGCCGCGTGATTTGCGCGGGGCGGAACTGATCAAGCTCCTCTGCAAGCATTTCGGCTATCGGCGCGTGAATCAGGAAGGCAGCCACGTCATTCTCGAAACGGGTGAGCTCCGACAGCATTGAATCTCCGTCCCCGATCATGCTCCGCTTCGCATTGGGACGCTAAACGCAATTCTGCGGGCGATCGCAACTGTGAAGGGTGTGGAGAAAGAAGACATTCTGCGGCATTTGTAGCGCGGGCGTGAACCCCCGCCATCCACATCCTGCTCATGGCTGGACCGCGAGTTCCGGAATGAGGTCGGCGGCTGGGTGCGCGATGCCTGCATCCAGCGTGGCCAGTTGCCAGCGGCGCGCGGTGGCGAGGCCGGCAAGGTAGATGTCGGCAGACTTGCGCGGAGGTGATGGTCGCGCTGTCCAGCGCGCGGCGATCGCAGGGGATGAACGCGGGCGCTTCGTCGCGGAGAAATTCGGCGATCACCGTGCGGGCGTCTTCCATCGTGGAACCGAGCGCGCACAGGGAGAGGAGGAATTTTTTCATGGGGATTCGCGCGATGTGATCGCCGTTGCGCTGGGGGATTGTTCATCCTTGTCCGCGTTGTGC
>BJFP01000430.1 GCA_014189875.1 Verrucomicrobiota bacterium
AAGCCGGATGCTGTCATCCGAAGCGGCGGTTTTCGCAAACGCGCGGATCAGCAGGTCGCATCCCTTCTTTTCCTGAATGCGCCCGAGGAAGAGGAAGATGCGCTTGCCACGCAATTCGGGAAACTGCCCGGGCAGCAATTGCCTCTGCGCGGCTTCGTCGCCCGTCGGCCCGGCAATGCCATAGCCCACCACCTTCTCGTTGCACCGGTAGAGCCAGAAGGATTTGCGGGCCTGGATGCGCTCTTCCTCGCAGGTGAAAAGGACTGAGGCGGCGTCGCGCAGTACGCGATACTCCGCCCACGGCCAGTAGAGCCATTTCTTGAGATGCTTGAGCGGGTACCGCTTCTTAAACCACGGATCGAGCATCCCGTGCGTGAAGACGCAGTAGGGCTTGCCGATTTTTCGCAGCACGCGCCATGTCGCGAGGCTGCTGAATTGCCAGATGCCGTTCACGACGAACACATCGTAATCCTCGGCGTGCGCGCGCAGCCATGGGATCAGCTTCGGCGAGTATCCGTATCCCAGGTAGGACGGTCCCAACGCATGAATCGGCAACGGAAAATCCCGGATCCACGGAGCATCGGGCGCATCAAGGCAGACGACTTCGACCTTGCTGGCAAGCCGGGTCGTGACACTGCCCAACTGCCTGACTCCCTCGATCGGCCCACCCCCGGCAGGGTTCGCGGAATGAATGATGTGGGCGATTCTCATCTCAAGGCAGGATCAACAATTTCGCGATGGTCATGTCACTCAACACTGCCTGTGGTGCGGGTGAAGTAGCGAAATTCCCTCGGCAACGAACGCAGCGGGCGCGCGGGCACGCCACCGTACAGCGTGTAAGGTTCCGACTGCGGCTTGTTGAGGAGCGACTTCGCCGCAAGCACGGAGCAGTCCGGCAGCGCGCTGCCGCCGAGCAGCACGCAGTCCGTCCCCACAAAACAATAATCACCGATGGTAACAGGCCGCGCCGACTGCCTGCATTCCGCCAGGTCAATGCTGTGGGCGAGGATCTGCGAGCGAAACCCCGCGAATGTCGTGAAACGCCCGAGCGTTACGCGATCCGTGCAATCAATCAGATGGCGGTTGGTGATCGCCGAGTGTTCACCGACGATCAATTCGGCGTGCCGGCCGGTCTGATGGGCGAAGTGTTTTCCCCCGCCGGTCGGGAACCCCGTAATCCAGTTGCCCCTGCCGATGGATGCGTGCGCCTTCAGATGCACGAGATCCAGATGGACACACACGGTGAGGTGACCAATCCGGCTGTGCTCCTCCATGATCAGGTGCTTTGCGACTGGGAAACAAAAGCCCAGCCGCGCCGTCCGGTGGATTTTGTAGCCGTAAAAAGTGTTCAGCACCCAGCGCCTCAGCGGCCACGGCAGGCAGGCAAGCAACGCGCTGAAAAATAGCCGGAACATCAGGAAGCGTGCCTCCTGCCGGAATCGGAGGGGGTGCCATACACCTCGATTGCCTCCGCGTAAATGCGAAGGTAATCCTGCACCATCCGTTCGATTGTGAATCGCTGCACGTTGGCAAGGCCCTTTTGAGACCAACGCTCGCGCTCCGCGGGTTCGGTGAGACGGAGGAGGTCTTCAGCAAAGCCAGCCTCATCCTCCACGTCGCGGAGCAGCCCGCCTTCGCCGACGACCTCGGGCATGGGGCCGGAGTTGCTGGAAATGACGGGGCAACCGCAGGCCTGCGCCTCGATGATGGGCCACCCGAAGCCCTCGAAACGCGAGGGAAACAGGAGCGCGGTGGCGCGGCTGTAGAGCGCCTCGAGGGTGTCGTTGTCCGGCTTCGGGATTTCGACGATGCGATCCGCGATGCGCAGCGAAGCGGCGAGTTCACGCAATGCGGGCGAGAGCGGCTGGCCGGCAAACACGAGCTGGCCGTCCCATCGCGCCGCGGTCCTGGCGAAAATCCGCAGCACGCCTTCGCGGTTCTTGCGCCGGAGATTCGAGCCGACGTGAAAGGCATAGCGGTCGCGCAACCCCGCGATTGACGACAGACGCGCATCGGCCATCGGGCGGGGAACGGGATGGTAGGTGTGGTTGAGCCCGTTCGAGACCAGGCGCGTGCGGGTGCCGCCGGTCAGCATCCGGTCGGCATCCACCTTCGTGGCGGAGGAGACGCACGCGACCGTCGTCGCGCGCGAAAGACCGGCAAGAATCCATCGCTGGAGCCTTTTCCCGGCAAACGAGGCGGGGCAGTCCGTGTCCTCGCCGAGGCCTCCGCGCACGGCGAGCAGATCGTGGCATGTGGTGACGACAGGGATGCCGCGTGCGGAGGACACATACATGGCATTCGAGTGGTCGCAGATGTGGACGATGCAATGCCCTTCGTTTCCCGCCTGCAACTCCCGAACCCGGCGTTTGAGTTGGTGGGGAAATACGATGAACTTGTCGAGGTAGGCGAGCCATTTGCCGAGGCCCCCCGTGCCGGATCGCAACCGGCCAAAGAACGGCTCGGGACGGATGAGCGTGACGTCCACCCCTGCCTTCGCCAGTTCCTTTTCCATGATGGCGGCAAACCGCTGCATGCTCTCCTGACCATCAGGGAGGTAATTCCCGACGAGCATAACGGCCAGCTTCACGGCGGGCTGCCGATGCCCGTCCTCGCCCTGCGCCAATGCAGGAGCGAGCCCGGCCTGCAGGCCGGCGTTCATGGGATGTAAATGGGGAAAAGGGTCATCCATGCGGGTGCGAATGCCTTCCTATCCGCTTTGCGCGGGGAATTTCAACTCTCAATGGACTGCCTGAATGGACTGCCCCGGTGATTGATATCCACTCTCCATGTGAGTTCGCAGACATCCCGCACGAATGGTCACTCGGATTCATCGCAACGCTGCAGCCATCAAACGCCACGGCCAGAGTGAAGCCGTTCCGCGTAGGCGGATCGTCCGCGGGCCTTGCGGGGCACAACCTGCTCCATGAGTGCCATTGACGTCGCATCCTCCGGCACTGCCTCCTCCTTTGCCGCTGCGAGACAGAGCCCCGCGCCAAAGGCGGCGAACCCGAGCGTCGTCGCCGTCCCGAGCTGGCCGCTGAGAACAATGAGCGCACACATGCCGAGCAGCAACATCGCGAGGGGTTCTCCCCGCTTCAGCGCCGCCAGCGCCTTCCTGAACAGATGCCCCACCAGCACGATGCGGTAAAAGATGAATGCCAGGCCGAGCACTGGCCCCACCTCGGCGAGGACTCGGTCCCACTCCCCTTCCGCCAGAAGGAACACCCGCTGTCCCGTGAGCATGGCCGCACCCGCATTGGTGCCCACCCCCAGGCCGGCTCCGAGGATTCCGTGGA
>BJFP01000431.1 GCA_014189875.1 Verrucomicrobiota bacterium
GCAACAAGCAGCTCACGGTGAAGTGGGAGCATTTCGTTTCCAAGATGGAGCCCGCGCAGAAGGAGACGTGGACAGCGGTGGTCACCGGGCCCGATGCGAAGAAGGCCGTCGCGGAGATGGTCGCGGGGCTCTACGATCAGTCGCTCGATGCGTTCCTTGCGCATCAATGGCAGACGGCATTCGCGGTTTTCCGACAGGACAATTCTTTCCGGCAGGCGCAGTTCGAGAATTCGCTGCGGCAGCTCAATCACCTTCAGGGCAATTGGCCGATGGAACAGAAGGGTGTGGACATTTCGTACCGCCGCTATCCGGACGCGATCTCAGCAAACATCTGGAACAACTATATAAAGTTTAGCCGGAACCGCGGGATGGCGCTGGGCGGAGGGATACCGATGGCTGCGGCGAGCGCCCCCATGGCCCCGATGGCGGAGGATGGTGCGCCGATGATGAGGAAAGCTGCGAACGGCGAGGCGCTGGCGGACAAGCAGGCTTCGAATGCGCTCGGGGCGGTAGAGATGGAAAAGCGGTCTGCCGACAAACCGGGCGGCGGCGCTGTGCCGCCTGCGCCTCCCGCACCGGATCTCGGCAAGGTTTCCGCGCGGAAAAATCTGAACGAGACGGCGTTCTTTTTCCCGCACCTGCTGGCGCGCGACGATGGCTCGGTGGCGATGGAGTTCACCATGCCCGAGGCGCTCACGACTTGGAAATTCATGGGCTTCGCGCACGACCGCGATCTGCGCGCGGGGTTCATCGAGGACAAGGCGATCACGGCGAAGGAGATCATGGTGCAGCCGAATCCGCCGCGCTTCCTGCGCGAGGGCGATGCGCTGGAGTTCACGGTGAAGGTGTCCAACCAGTCGCCGACGCGCCAGCAGGGCTCGGTGCGGCTCGCGCTCTCGGATGCGCGCACAGGCAAGCCGGTGGATGCGCAGTTTGAAAATGCGAAGACGGATCTGAATTTTGATCTGCCTGCGAGTGAGTCGCGCAGCTTCTCGTGGAAACTGAAGGTGCCCGACGGCGCGGCCCCGCTGAGCTACAAGGCGGTCGGCTCGACGGGCCGACTCTCGGACGGCGAGGAAGGGCTGCTCCCGGTGCTCTCACGGCGCACGCTCGTGACGGAGTCCATGCCGCTGCCGGTGCGCGGACCGCAGACGAAGAAGTTTGAATTCACCAAGCTGATCGAGAGCGGAAAATCGGACTCGCTGAAGTCGCAGACGCTCACGGTGCAGATGGTGTCGAACCCGTCGTGGTATGCGGTGATGGCGCTGCCGTACCTCATGGAGTTTCCGCACGAATGCACGGAGCAGACGTTCAACCGGCTCTACGCAAATGCGCTCGCGCGGCACATCGCGGCATCCGATCCGAAAATCCGCGGCGTCTTTGATCAATGGAAAGGCACGCCCGCGCTGGACAGCCCGCTGGAAAAAAATCAGGACCTCAAGTCCGTGATCATCGAGGAGACGCCGTGGGTGCGGCAGGCGCAGGCGGAGAGCCAGGCGCGACGCAATGTGGGCATTCTCTTTGACGACAACCGGCTCAACACCGAGACCGCGCGGCTGCTGCGCAAGCTCGGCGAGATGCAGCTCGGCGACGGCATGTGGCCGTGGTTCCCCGGCGGACACGGCAACGAATACATCACGCTCTACATCACGACGGGCTTCGGCCGGCTGCGGCATCTCGGCGTGAAAATTGACACGACTCCCGCGGTGAAGGCGCTCGGTGCGCTCGACGGCTGGATCGAAAAAACATACCGCGAGATTTTGAAGCACGGGAAGAAGGAGGACAACCACCTCAGCGCGACGATCGCGTTTTACCTCTATGGCCGCAGCTTTTTCATCGGCGAAAACCCCGTCCCGCCGCAGCACAAGGAGGCCGTGGATTACTTCCTCGGCCAGGCGCGCAAGTTCTGGCTGAAGCTGGATCGCCAGTCGCAGGGACACCTTGCGATCGCGCTCACGCGGTTCGGCGACAAGCCGGCGGCGCAGGGCATCATGAAATCCATCAAGGAATTCTCCGTGGAGAATGAGGAGATGGGGATGTTCTGGCGCGACACCGAGGCCTCGTGGTGGTGGTACCGCGCGCCGATCGAGACGCAGGCGCTCATGGTCGAGGCGTTCGACGAAGTGATGGGCGATGCGAAGGCGGTCGAGGACTGCAAGGTGTGGCTCTTGAAACAAAAGCAGACGCAGGACTGGAAGACCACGAAGGCCACCGCCGACGCGATCTACGCGCTGCTACTGCGCGGCGACAACGCGCTCGCATCCGACGAACTCGTGCAACTCACGCTCGGCGGCGAGCCGATCAAGCCCGAGAAAGTCGAGGCCGGCACCGGCTTCTACGAGCAGAAATTCGTGCGCGGCGAGATCAAGCCGGAGCAGGGACACATCACGCTCAAGAAAGTGGACAAGGGTGTCGCATGGGGCAGCGTGCATTGGCAATATCTCGAGGACATGAGCAAGGTGACGGCCTACGAAGGCACGCCGCTGAAGCTGACGAAGACGCTTTTCACGAAGCAGAACACGAAGAAAGGCCCGGTGCTCGAACCCGTGAAGGGCGCGGTGAAAGTCGGCGACGAACTCGTCGTGCGCATCGTGCTGCACACGGATCGCGACATGGAATACGTCCACCTCAAGGACTATCGCGGCAGCGGCACCGAGCCGGTGAATGTGCTCTCCAGCTACAAATTCCAGGACGGTCTCGCCTACTACGAATCCACGAAGGACACCGCGAGCCACTTCTTCATCGATTACCTGCCGAAGGGAAACTACGTCTTCGAATACTCGACGCGTGTCGTCCACAAGGGGCGCTACCAGACGGGCTTTGCGGGCATCCAGTGCATGTATGCGCCGGAGTTCAACAGCCACTCGGAGAGCATCTGGGTCGCGGCGGAGTAA
Organism: Verrucomicrobiota bacterium; assembly: GCA_014189875.1. Classification (GTDB taxonomy): domain Bacteria; phylum Verrucomicrobiota; class Verrucomicrobiia; order Chthoniobacterales; family Chthoniobacteraceae; genus SXWH01. The sequence continues at coordinate 2,895 of BJFP01000431.1, forward strand.
GCCATCACGCGGGGCGCAATACAAAGACCACGCAAAAAGAGACCAACATGAAACTGATGAGAATACTGTGCAGTCTGTGGATCGTGCTGGCTGGCGTCGGTGTCGCAGGGGCTTCGGGTGAAGCGGACCTGATGCAGAAACATTACCCGCACGGCACCCACAAATTGAAAACCGACAAGGCCAGCGACTCCATCACATGGGCGAGCGAAACCCTCGACAACGACAGCGTAAAGCGTGAGACGCTGAATTTCGTCACCCTCGATGAGTTCAAGGTGGCCTTCCTGAAGGCGAGGCTCCACAAGGCCGCCTACATCGAGATTGCCGGGGTGTGGGAACAGTCGGTGTTTGCGAAGACCAATCCCAGACAGAATGAGGCGTTGCTCGGGTTCATCCGAGCGAAT
>BJFP01000432.1 GCA_014189875.1 Verrucomicrobiota bacterium
TCGCCGCCCACCCCTCCTCCGCCCTCGCCCTGTTGCGAATGCGCCTATGACTCAAAACCAAAAGCCCTGGCCCGCGCCGGGGGTTCGCCCGTATGGAGGTCCGTCGCGCGTGTGACGTTTTGGGGAGCACTCGCGATGGCGCTGACTGCCGGAGTCGGAGCTTTGTTCGGGGCGACTCTTTGAAAAGCTCTTTGCTTATGCACGACAACCGCGCCCGTCGCACATACCTCCTTTCACCGGCGATACCCGGAGAATGCCATACTGCAGGAATTTGCTTTCGCGCCCGCCGCATCGAAAACGGTCAGAACGCGGACGGGCGTCGGGGAGTGAGGGGGTTTGACTTCCGAGCGCCGGACCCAACCTTCGACCTCAGACCCGCAACCTTCCTCAGCCGAGCGGTGCGAGGAAACGGATGAGATTCGCGATGTGGTCATCCAGCGCGATGCCCAGATGATCGCAACCCATCAGAATGACAGTGCGATCAATCTTCGCGGCGAAGCTCGGTTCCTTGAATTTCTTCCTGATCGAACTGGGCTTCATCTCGCCATAGCCGACAGGGTTCATCTTCCGGTAAGCATAGAAGATTCCGCTGATCTCGTCACATGCCAACAAAGCCCCGGCCAGCTTCGTCTGCGGGAGGGTCTTGAAATCGTGGTAGCCGTACGCGTGCACCTCGACTGCGTGGATGAGTTCGTCCGGATAGCCCCATTCCTTAAACCATCCGAGCGACGGGCCGGGATGGGTGTCGGGGTGCTGCTCGAAATCAATGTCATGAAGCAATCCCGTGTCGAACCACAGCAACGGGTCTTCACCGAAGTGCTGCGCATAGCCCTCCATGGCGGTCGCGACCATCAATGCGTGGAGGCGCTGATAGCTGTCGTTGACGTGCTGATGGAGGAGGACTGTGGCGGCTTCTTTGGTCGGAAGGGGCATGGTGGCGCGGGAAAGCCGGAAGGATCGGGGCGGACACGTTGTGTGCAAGTTCTGAGTGCAGCCACGGGGCATTTTCGGTGGTTTGCCTTTGACAAGAAAGGTTGCGCTTCGCGCAAGCGGGGTGTGGCTCCGGCTGAGAAACAGACGCATGATTTTAACATCAATATGCGCGCAATTCCTCGATCTTCGGATGTGCCGCACGCGAAGGCCGCGAGAGGCTCGGAGTTGTCCGAGCATACAATTTGTTGCGCCCGCGGGGGACGTTGCGAGGGGAACTTTCGAGGGGCTTTCCAGTGACTCAAATTTATGTCCCGGAATCACCAGCCGCACGCTCGCCGGATCCGCACGGGGCGGATGTGCGGGGCGGTGCTGGGGGTTCTCGCAGCGTGTTGCTGCTGCGCGACCGCGAGGGATGCGATCCAGTCCGGCGCGGATCGGCTGACGCTGGGAGATTTTGCGGGAGCGCTGGAGGAGTTCGACGCGGCGGCGGCGCGGAGTCCGGCGGACGGTGAGGCCGCATTTTTTCAAGGTGTCGCGCTGAACCGTCTCGGCCGTTTCATGGAGGCGCAACGGCGCTTCGAGAAGGCGGGAAATGGCGGCAGGACGAGTCCGGATTTCGACTTTGAGCTGGGCTGGAGCTTGCTCGGCCAGGGCAGGTGGAATGAAGCGATCACATCCCTGTCCGCGTACGAGCGCCGGCATCCGGGGCGCGGGCAGACGAGCGAATTCCTCGGGCGCGCGCATCTCGCGCTGGGGCACGATGCGGAGGGCGCGCGATTCCTCGATGCGGCAGTGCGGATGGATCCGGATTTGAAAGAAACGGCGGACATGGCCCGCGCCCTCGCAGAGCGGAATCGCACGCCGCGCATGAAAGACGATGCGCAGATCGGCGGGACGCGTGTGCCGCCGTTCCGGTTGCGCGGCTCGGTGAGCGCGGGCGGCGGATACAGCACGAACGTGCTCGGCCTGAGCAATGACTTCGCAAACATCCCGGGCATGCCGAAACGCGCAGCGGGATTTTTCCATACGGGCGCGGATCTCGCGGTGGACTGGCGCGTGGATGAACGGAGCACGATCACATTTTCCGGCGGCGTGCAGTGGCTCGCGTTCGATGGTCTGTCGGTGGCAAACATCCTCGACGCGACCGCAGGCGTGGATGTGCAGCACTGGTTTTCCGATCGCTGGCTCGGGCGCGTGCAGGCCGGCTACGAGCACTTCGAGGTCGGAGGTGATCCGTACCGCGAGCAGTGGCATGTGCGGCCTTCCGTGCTGTGGCGGCAGAGTGATGCGAGCACGACAGAACTCGCGGGCACCTTCGTGCTGTCGGACTACGCGGCCGCGCTGCCGCCGCAGTTGATCCGCGATTCGGTTTCCTACGGCGTGGAGCTGACGCAGCACTTTTCATTTTACGGCGGAAAGGTGCGCGCGCTCGTGGGCGGTTTCGTTGGCGTGGAGGATTCCGAGGGCAGCGAAGGGGATGGCTGGCATGTCGGCGCGAAGGCGGGCGTCGGCTTCACGCTGCCGCTGAGCATCGAGGCCGAGGGCGTCTATTCGGTGACCTTCAATCAGTTCCGGAATCCGAGCCTGCTTTCCGTGAATCCGGCGAAACGCCGCGGCACCGAACAGTCGATCATCGCGCAGTTGAGCCGCGCCTTTCCGGGAAATTTTTCCGTGTATCTCCGATACGCGTACCAGCGTTTCGACTCGAACGTCTCATTTTATGAATACGATCAGCATCTCTGGATGGCGGGCGTCCGCTGGCAATTCTAGCCGGCGCGCTCTCAGCGTCCTCGCAGCCGTGCTCCTTGCGGCATGTCGCGCTTCCGCACAGACGGGGAATTTTGTGATCACGGACGGCACGGGATTCGGGCACACGGTCACCGCGATCGCCGGCGTGGTGAACGGCCCCGGTGCGACGAATGGGAATCTCTCGGCAGAACACACTCCTTCCTGCCCCGGGCCGCAGTTTCATTTTCACGGCACGCTGCTCGGCAATCCCGACCCCGCGCCGGGCGACTGCGGCTGGGGGCATGTGAATTTCACCGCGATGGTCACTCCACCGACGCCCGGAACACAGGCCACGCTCGTGCCGGGGCCCGTGCGGAAGCCGGCCTTCTCGGTGAATTCCGTGCGCGATGTGATCGCATTGCAGACGCGCAGCGTGCCGGGCATGGGCCCGCTGCTTCCGTGGCGTCCACCGCTGGTGTTCGCGGCGAAAACTTTCGTCAGCACCGATGCGCTCCATGCGCTGAAGCACACGCCGATGCCCCTCGCCCGCATTTCAAAAACACCAGCCAACAAGACCGCGCCAGCCAGCCTGTGGGATTTCCCGCTCAGCGGCCCGCGCGCGAAACTGGCAC
>BJFP01000433.1 GCA_014189875.1 Verrucomicrobiota bacterium
AGTTGTCTGCAAACGCCTTCGCCTTCGCACCGTCGCGTCCGCACACGGCCTTGAGCACGGGCGTGAGCGGGAGGTCGAAAAATTGCGCGGCATTGTGATAGGCGTGCGCGTGCGTGCGCCCCATGAAGCCGTAGCCGACGAGACCGATGTTGAGAGTTTTCTTTGCCATGTGAGTAAGAGGTTTTTGGGTTTGAGAGGGCGCGGATTCCAGCAAACCGTCGCCTGGCTTGCAACCGTCGAGCAGCGGAAAAATCAGGACGTGCAGCCGCCGATTTTCAGCGTCGGATCGGGCGCACGGGTGAGCATCTTCTCATCAAGTTTGTCTGGCATTCCGCCTTGGGTAGGCGCGAATTTTTGCGGATGAGCCACCTCGTCATCCCCATCCTCGCAGTCGCAGAGATTCCCGCTGCTGCTCCGAACGGCATGTGGTCGCTCAGCCTCCCGTGGTGGGAATTCATCGTGCGGGGGATCATCGTGTAAGCATTCCTGCTCATCCTCATCCGCATCACAGGCAAGCGGCAGGTGGGCCAGCTCGCGCCTTTCGAACCCGTGCTGCTGCTCGTCCTCTCGAATGCCGTGCAGAATGCGATGAATGGTGGCGACAATTCCGTCGGCGGCGGCCTCATCTCCGCGGTTGCGCTCGTGCTTCTGAATTAACTCATCGGCATGGCGACTTACCGCAGCAAGGCGATCGAAGCGTTCATCGAGGGCCGGCCCGATGTGACCATCCACAATGGCACGCTTTACCCTTCGGTGATGAAGCGCGCGAAGCTCACGCACCACGAGCTGAACGCCGCGCTGCGCCAGGCTGGCTGCTCGGGCATCAACGACGTCCACACCGCCGGGCTGGAGAATAACGGCGCGCTCAGCGTCGTGCCGAAGAGCCGGGCGGAAAAGTAGCGCAGCCGGTGGAGCAGCGCTCCGCGGGCGACACTCGACCGGCGGCGTTACTTTTTTCCGTCGCCTTTCCTGAGCAGGTTGAGCATCGCATCGGTCGCACCGGTGTGCGTGCCGCAGAAGATGGTGTCGCGCGTGCTGCTCTGGCCATGAACATCAATGAGCAGGCTGCGGCCAAAGCGCGTAGCCGACACGCGCGGCGTGGTGCAACGAATTTCCAGCGCCGTTACGCCCGAAATGCGGCGGGCAGCGTGAGCGAGAGCGCGGTGACGTCGTCCGCCATTACGAGCGTCGGATCGATCATGGGAACCGGATCGAATCCTGCGGCCTTCAGCGCGAGGTAGGTCTCCGCGGCTTCTTTGCCGACGGGCAGTCTCGGGACGCCGAGCACGAGGAGTTTGCGCTTTGCTTCCGGCGCGGCGTCCTCGGGGCCGTGGACGGTCCAGCCGGCGCATTCAAAAATCTTCATGAGCGACTCAGCGTGTCCGCTGGAGAACGGATCGTCCGCGAAAATTCGGAACGTGATTTCGCGCGCCTTCGCTGTGCCGAGATTGTGGGCGAGCACCCGCTCCCTTTCCGGCGAAAATGCCTCGGATGGATTGGCCGTCGCCGTCGCGGCCCACTGGAGCCTTTTCGTTTCGGCGGCGCGTTCGGCGGCCGACCCCGCGACGATCAGCGCCGCGACGGCGGATTCGAGCGCGGCGACGCGGGCTTCGAGGCCTTCGGTCCGGCTGCGATCCGGCTCGGGTTCGGGAGCGACCGGAGCGCGTCCTTTTTTCGCGGGAGCCGGTTCCGAGGGCGCGTCGAAAAGGACGGACTCGCGGCAATTCTGGCACGCGATCCGGCGGTTACGTGCGGAATTCGGAGATTTGAATGCCACACCGCACATCGTGCAGGTCACGTCCGCTTCGTCGGGTGCGGCGTAGGTCTTTACCATCGGCTGACTGGGCGTCCTGCGGGGGCTGCCCGGCGGATGGAGCGGAAAAGTGGGATTGTTGGCATTCGGGACGGCTCAGTGGTCGGATTGGGGCAAAGACCGAGCAATGAAATGGCAAGGTAAATATCCATATCTTGTGGTCAAGGTTAAACCATTGCACAACATCGTGCGTCTGGGAGTGGCGCTACGAGGTTGTTGACGAGGCTAGGTCTTGGTCAGAGTAGCTTCACTCGCCGCCTGCCTGCCGGACGATGAAATGAATCGGATACGGCTTCGCCATCGCGTGCTGGAGTGCTTTTCTCGTCCACTTTTGCCGACGACACATCCGCGGGCGCGCCGAGTCCCTTGAGAATCGCGAAGGCCATCGCCATGTGGCCGAGTTCGATGAGATGCACTCCGTCGGCGGCATGCAGCTTCACGTGCCTGGCGGGATACTTGATCGTCTTGTTGTGCGCGAACACGCGCTTCTGCACCTCGCGCATCGGGCGCTGGATATCAATCGCGCCGGCTCCGAGCGCGCACGCGAGCGGGAGTCCGTCGTCGCACATTTTTTACAGGAAGCCGTTCTCGGCCTTGTCCGGTGCTTCGTTCGTGATCGGCTCCGAGCAGATGAAGACGCGCAACTTTCACCTGTTGCGCTCCTCGACGATGCCGCGGATGCCGGCGAAATATTTCTGCCTGTGCTCCTCATCGGCCTTCACTCCCCAGCCGATGTCGTTCGTCCCGAACACCATGATCGCGACCGTCGCCTTGCGCGCAAAGACGTCGCGCTCCAGCCGCGCGAGGCCGCCTGCCGCGGTGTCGCCGCCCTTGCCCGCGTTGAAAAATTGCACGCGCAATTTCGGGAACCGCAGCAGCGTGTAGTTCTCGATGATGCGATCGTAGAGCTGCGCCGTCGTGATGCTGTCGCCGAGGGAGACGCGGTCGCCGTCGCGCAGCGCGAACTCTGCGCGGCATGGAGCGAGCGCGGCGAGCATCCAGAATACGACAGTGCAGAGTGTGTGCGAGGGGAGCGCGTTTATCGGGGGGATGTGCGCCGCATTTTCGCCGCCGCTTTGCGGAATGTAATCCGCTGCGCGGGGCCAAACGTCCGATAATGCGATGCGCGCGCTTTTTTTTCCTGCGGGCCGGCTCCCGGTCGGGAGTGGCGGAGAGAGAGGGATTCGAACCCTCGATACGGTTTAACCCGTATGACGCTTTAGCAAAGCGTTGCTTTCGACCACTCAGCCATCTCTCCGGTTGCAGTGGTTGTTGATTTAAGCCGCGGTCATTCTGTGCGTCAAAGGCTTTTCATCCAGGGACGGGATTGACGCTGATTTTTCCGAATGCGCCGCTGTGAAGCCCGGGCGCACCAGCTCAGGACAAGGGACTCGAACGGAGAACACCGGTGCCATTCTCCCGAGGATCGATATCGGACACGCGCGCGTGGTGTATCGGCAGAGTGAAGCCGTTTGTCTCT
>BJFP01000434.1 GCA_014189875.1 Verrucomicrobiota bacterium
TGGCGGGACCTACGGGGCTCGAACCCGCAACCTCTACCGTGACAGGGTAGCGCTCTAACCAATTGAGCTAAGGCCCCTCAAAGAAGGGCGGAAAGGCTAGCGGCGGCACCGCACGCGGGCAACCACTTTTTTTGCCGCGCATTTTCCCGCGGAAAAATGTGCGCGCGCGGTTGGACTCCGCGGCGGCGGAGGGTATGGGTGAGCGTCATGCATCTCACCTGCGATGTGGCCATCATCGGCGGCGCTTTTTCCGGCGCCGCGACCGCGCTGCTCCTGAAACGGCGCAACCCGGCGCTGCACGTCGTGATCATCGAGAAGTCCGAGGCGTTCGACCGCAAGGTCGGCGAGAGCACCACGGAGGTCAGCTCGTGCTTCCTCACGCGCGTGCTCGGGCTCACAAACTACCTCGGCCATCATCAGCTCGCGAAGCAGGGCCTGCGCATGTGGTTTGCGCGCTCGGAGGATGAAAAATTCGACGAGTGCGCGGAACTCGGCGCGCGGTTCAATTCGCGGATGCCGGGCTTCCAGGTGGATCGCGCGACGCTCGACGAGCACGTCCTTGCGCTCGCCGTCGCCGCGGGCTGCGAGCTGATCCGCCCGGCGAAAGTCGTGAAGTTTGAACTCGGCGGCGCGGGGAGCAGTCTGCTCGAACTGATCGAGGGCGGCGAGAGCCGGCAGGTGCTCGCGCGCTGGATCGTGGACGCGAGCGGGCGCGCGGCCATCATCGCGCGCAAACGCGGCTACATGCAGGCGATGCCCGAGCATCCGGTGAATTCGCTCTGGGCGCGCTTCACCGGCGTGGCGGACTGGGACAGCATCGCGCTGCGCGAAAAATTTCCGAAGTGGGCGGCTGCGACCGTGGCGGCGCGCGGCTGGGCGACGAACCATCTCTGCGGTCCCGGTTGGTGGGTGTGGATCATCCCGCTGAAGGGCGGCGATGTGAGCGTGGGCCTCGTGTACGACGAGCGGCTTTTCACTCCGCCGGAGGGCACGGGCATCGGCGCGCGCATCCTCGCGCACTGCCGCGAGCATCCGATCGGGCGCGAGATCCTCGCGGATGCAAAAGTGATCGAGGGCGACGAGCGCGCGTTTTCGCAGCTCACGTACCGCGTGACACAGGTGATGTGCGACGGCTGGGCGTGCGTGGGCGATGCCGCGGGATTCATTGATCCGCTCTACAGTCCCGGTCTCGATTTTTGTTCGTTCACCGCGCAGTCCGTCGCAAACGCGGTAGCCGACGCATGCGCTGGAAAATGCGTGGACATCCGCGACTACAACCGCCGTTTCGCATTCTGTTTCCAGAGCTGGTTCGACTGCATCTACCGCGACAAATATTTCTACATCGGCGACGCGGAGATCATGGCTGCGGCGCTGCTCATGGATGTCGCGACCTACCACCTCGGTCCGGTGAAGCAGGTGTATTCCGATCCCGCGACGATGTTCGGCGCGTTTCCGTTCGACGGCTTCGCAGGGCGCGTGGCGGCAAAGTTCATCGCATTTTACAACCGCCGCCTCGTGGCCATCGCACGCAAGCGGATCGCCGCCGGCACCTACGGCGCGCGCAATGCAAAATGGCGCCTGCTCATCCCCGGCTTCACGCACGAACCGAAGCAGAGCGGGCGCCTGCTCTTCAGCGGAATCCGCCGCTGGCTGTGGATGGAAATCAAGTCGCTGTGGCTGCGCAAAAAACCGTCGCAGCCCGCCGAGGCTGTGGTGAAAAACCCCGCCGACGCCGAGACCGAGCGTGCGGCGACAAAGTAGTCCCGGGCTTCAGCCCGCAAGGACTCTGTGTCAGGACTGCGCGCACGAATGCCGGATTCGCCCGCAAACTGTGCGCGCGCAGTATTGCACGCTGAAGCGTGGGACTACCCTGGCCTGCCGCATTTCGCCGCGCCATCTTCTCCACTCCGAGGCGAAGTGCGGCTGTGCCGCTGAGTTCCGTGCCCGGCGAGGAGCCCGGCGCCCCATTGTCATTCCTCCACCGCGTCCTAGCTTTTTCTCGCGAAGCTGATTCTCTTTGCTGCTCTCCATGCCGGCCAAAAACAAGCTGCTCGTCGTTAATGTCGCCGCACTCGGTTGGAATCTCGTGTCGCATCTGCCCGAGTTCCGTCCGGTGCAGAGCATTTTTCCCGCGGTGACATGTCCCGTTCAGGCTGCATTCCGCACTGGCACCACGCCGTCGAAAAACGGCCTCGTCGCGAACGGCCTCTTTTTTGCCGACCTGCGAAAGGTGATGTTCTGGGAGCAGGCCGCGACGCTCGTCGAGGGGCCGCGCATCTGGGACGATTTCCGAGCGCGGGGAAAAAAAGTCGGCATGATGTTTTGGCAGCAGAGCATGGGCGAGGCGGCGGATCTCGTCGTCACGCCCGCGCCGATCCACAAGCACAGCGGCGGCATGATCCAGGCGTGCTACACGCAGCCTGCGTCGCTCGAGGCGCGAATCAATGAGCGCGTCGGCCGCCCGTTCAACCTCATGAACTACTGGGGCCCGCTCGCGAACCACAAGTCCTCCGACTGGATCGTGGACGCGACGTGCGCGGTGATGGAGATGCCGGACGTCGCGCCGGATCTGCTGATGACCTACATCCCGCACCTCGACTACGATCTGCAGCGCTACGGCCCGGTGAGCCGCGAGGCGGACAAGGCGCTCGACATCCTCCTCGGCCACCTCCAGCGCCTCGAAGCAAAAGCCGCCGAGTGCGGCTACGACTGGCTCGTCTTCGGCGACTACGCGATCGAGCAGGTCCACGACGACGCAGTTTTTCCAAACCGCCGCCTGCGCGAAGCCGGGCTCTTCGGCACGCGCGCGATTGAGGGAATGGCCTACACGGATTTTTTCACGAGCCGTGCCTTCGCCGTGTGCGACCACGGATTTGCGCACGTCTATTGCCGCGACGAGGCGTCGAAGCTCGCTGCCGCCGAGGCGCTGCGCACGCTGCCGGGCGTCGCCGAAGTGTGGGACAAAAATGATCAGGAAAAGCACGGCATCGCGCACCGGCGCAGCGGCGATCTTGTCATCACCGCGGCGGAGAGCGCGTGGTTTGCGTATCCGTGGTTCACCGAGCGCGACGAGGCGCCCGACTACGCGAGCCACGTGGACATCCACAACAAGCCCGGCTACGACCCGTGCGAACTTTATTTCGGATGGCCTCCGGGCAGCGTGAGCTTCGACACGCGCAAGATCCGCGGCACGCACGGCAGCAACCGCGCCGGCCTCGAAGTCGCCTGGGCCACGTCGCTGAAAATCCCGCAGCTTCCCGTGACGCAACTCGACCTCGCGGG
>BJFP01000435.1 GCA_014189875.1 Verrucomicrobiota bacterium
TTCCCGCGTGGTGTTCTGGCTCATGGTTGATGACATCGCCCCCGGTGTCATCAGTCGTGAGGCAACGTATCAATTGCAGCCACACTCCGATTCCTTCCCCGGTGTCATTTCATTTGAGTCAATTCGCTGTTTCGCCCGTCCTCCGGCTTGACGGGTGCTATCATTGCTATCACCGTGCGGGATGAGCCAGTTGCTGGTCCGCAAAATCCCAGAGTCCCTCGTGAAGAAACTGAAGCGCCGCGCCGTCGAGCACGGCGTTTCCGCCGAGGAGGAGCACCGGCAGATCCTCAAGGCCGCGCTCACCCAGCCCGCGCCGGTGAAAAAGAAGCGGACCTTGTTGGATGCGTTCCGCGAACTCGGGGAGATTGCGCCGGATTTTGAATTCGTGCGGGATCGCAAGCTCTCACCCTCGCGCCGCGTGGAATTGTGATGCGTTACCTGCTCGACACGAACGCGATTTCCGAACTCAGAAAACGGGAGCGTGGCAACCGGGGTTTTCAAAACTGGGTGTCTGCAAACCAGCCGTCGCTCTGGGCACTGAGTGTCATCACCGTGGGAGAAATCCGCAAAGGAATCGAAGGGCTGCGGGGCACGGATCGGATACAGGCAGGGAATCTCGAAGGATGGCTGAATGGCGTGCTGGATGAATTCGCGGGGCAATTTCTCCCTGTGACGCTGACAGTGGCAGAACGATGGGGAGGGATTGCGACGGCCACAGGTATTTCCGATGCAGACGGTCTGCTCGCCGCGACCGCGCTGGAGCACGATCTCACGCTCGTCACGCGCAATGTCGCGGACTTCAAGGGCACGGGCGTGCGGGTGGTGAATCCTTGGAAGTAGAGGCGGCTACTTTTTCTGCTTCGCCGGGGTGCCCGCTTTTGCCTTGCGGATGAGTTCTGTTTCCTCGGGGAAGATGAAGCCTTTTTCCCCAAGCGCGAGGGATTCCGCGGCATCGGCATCGCGTCCGGCGGCTGAGAGGAAAATGCCGAGGTAGCGGGCCACCGGGGGTTCGCGCAATTGCTCCGGCTTGAGGGTCTGCATGGCGGTGAGTGCTTCCGCGATCTTCTCCCGGCGATAGAGCGAGAAGGCATACGTCGCGACCGCCTCCGGGTTGCCCGGCGCTTCATTGTATAGGGCATCCGCGATCTCGTGGATGCCGCCCTCGGTGCTCCGCGTGAGCAGGGAGAGAAAGGCGAAATTATTCCGTGCCTCGATGCTGCGCGGATCGGCCTTCATGCGCAGTCTGCTGATGGTGCGCATCTGCTCCGTGTTCCGGGTGCGGGCCGCGGCTTCCCATAGCTTGTCGAGCACCTTGCGCGGGGCCGAGCCCGTGGCCGTCAATTTCCACAGCAGCTCGGTGCCCCGATCTTCCCAGTGCCAGTCGAAGGCCAGTTGTGCGAGGGCCTCCAGCCGCTCCGGGCGTTGCTCCGTGGCGGTGACCGCCTGTTTCCACAAGGCGACGGATGCGTCGTGTTCATTCTGCCGCTCCTGCGCGAGCGACTCGTAGGCGTGCCGCACAAACTCACTGGCGCCCCACTTTCCGATCTCCACTTCCCGCAGCAGCGTCTCCCAGTCTTTCGCGCGCGTCCGCGTGTCCGCGACTGCCATGCACACGGGGGGATGGGCGAGGACATCGCGTGGCAGTTCCCGCAGCCACTCCACCACCAGCAGCGAGAGGTCGTGCTTGTTCATCCAAGAGAGCAGTTGGAAAAGGTCCGGCGGTTTTGCGAGCGCATCCTCGCGGAGTCTGGCCAGCAGCGGGGAAAATCCCGGATCCTTCAGCTTCTGCAGCACAGCGAGATGCGAGAGACGATCCTGGAAAGTCGCGCCGGGGGCTGAAGCGAGCGCAGCGACTGCTTCCTTTGCACGGTCGCCGTCGCCGCGGGCGAGCGCGTCGGCCAGCAGGGCGCGCTGCGCGGCGTGGGCGCTGTCCGGCTTTGCGGCCAGTTCGCGGAGCGCTTCCATCGCCTCCTCGCGTGCCGCGCCATCGGCGGATTTTCTTTGCAGGACTGCGAGATTCAGCCGGTGACGCTCCACCTTGGGATCCAGCCGGGCCGCTTCCTTCCAGTGCGATGCCGCCTCCGCCTCGTCGCGCCGCGTGATGGCGATGCGCCCCGCGATGTCGTGATACGCCGCACTGTTGCGATCCTCCGGCTTCAGTTTTCCGAGGGCATCCGTGGCGGTGTCGGGGTAGCCGGCTGTGAGCGAATCCTTGGCCCACGCGATCAGGTTCTCGGCGTCGCCGGGGCGGAGCGCATCCACCCGGCGCCGCCACTCCTGCGCAGCGGGCAGACCCGCCGCCTCGAGGCACTGCGCGATGATGCGGTTCGCCTCCACATCCTGCGAATTCAAATTATAGGCGATCCGCGCCTCCAGCATCGCATGTTGGATATCGCCCTTTGCCAGTGCCTCCGCGGCCCGGCGCACGGCACTGGTGGCCGAGCGCCGGTCGTATGCGCGCTTGAGCCTCGGCCCGGCCACCATCGCAAAGCCAGCCAGCATCACGACGATCAACGCAGCCCACACCCAGCGCCTGCGGAGCCACGGGGTTCTCATTTCCCCCCATTTCAAATCCCCGCCCTGTGGTGATGCGTCGCTCATGGTTGAAATCGGTTGCCCTCGTTCATGGGTGGAAAAGTGGAAGGCCGCGCGTTGGGAACCAAATGGTGAAAAATCAAATCGTCGCCACATTCAGACCCATCGCGATTGCGACGTTAATTTGCCGGGCGTCGGTCGAAATAAACTTCAGCAGGCAGCCCATATCAAGGCAGAACACGGCTCAGTTTCTGGATTCCGAAACCAGCGCGCTCAACGGCTTTCCCGCCGGCTGCTCGCCCCAGATCGCCTTTGCGCGGGCGAGAAAATCCGGGTCGGCTGCGGATACCGCCGCCGCACTTTGCCGACGGCGCTGCTCGATCCACATCGCAAGCTCCTCCACCTGCGGCGCAGGCAGTGTCTCGATGGCCTGTTCGATCTCGGCAAGTGTACTCATGGCTGTGGAGGGTACCCGTTGCGACCGCCCTGCTCAAGCTGCGTGTGCGGGAGGCGGCGGGCTGGTTTCTCAGTCCGCCGCCGGACATCCGTTCGGGAGGCGGATGCTCCGCTTCCGGCGAATGCCGCTGCGAGAGCGGCTGCGGGATTACACCGCTGAACTCCTGCGCCGGCGGAACGCTGCGATCCCGACGCACGCAATGCCGAACAGCGCCGTGCCGGGCTCGGGGACGACCGTGAGGTCAGCCGAATCCACGAAGCCGGGATAGCCCACC
>BJFP01000436.1 GCA_014189875.1 Verrucomicrobiota bacterium
ACGGAACGGTCGAATTGCTCCCCGAGGGATACGACGCGGCAAGCGCCACGTACACCGCGCCCGGTTCCCCCTACCCACTCGACAAAAGCGCGGAGGAAGCACGCCAAGTTTTCGGGGATGCGTTCGCCGAGTTTCCGTTCGCCGAGGATGCAGGCCGCTCACAGGCTGTCGCCATCGCCGCCGTGCTCACGGTATATGCGGGAGGCATCATGCCCGTCGGCGCAAACCGTCCCGTTTTCATTTACCTCGGCAACGCCGAGGGCACAGGCAAAACGACTTGCGCCCGACTCGCCGGAATCTGCTACGGTGCCGTAGCTGCCGAGGCTGCGCCTGTCGAAGAAGGCGAGTGGCAGAAAAAAATTCTTGCCGTAGTCATCGCCGGCAAGCGCATCCTGTTGCTTGACAATCTGAAGGGGGTTCTGAACTCGCCGAGCTTGGAAGCTTACACCACCGCGAGCCGCTTCGCTGGGCGCATCCTTGGCGTGAGCAGGGAGTTCGAGGGCGAAGCCTGCGCGACGGTTCTTATCACCGGCAACGGGCTCACCACCTCGCCAGACATGCGCCGCCGGGCGCTCATGGTGGAACTTTTCATGGACGAACTACGGGCGGAAGACAGGAAGTTTTCCCGGCGTTTGGATGATCCAGCATTGCTGGCGTTGCGCCCGCATCTGCTCGCCGCCTGCTGGGCAATGGTGAAGGCATGGGACAATGCTGGGCGCCCCGCCGCATCGCGCATGAATAGCAGTTTCCCAAGGTGGTGCGATACCATCGGCGGCATCGTGGAGCAGGCGGGCTTTGTGTGCGCGACGGCACCGGCAGAAATCGACGGCATGGGCGACACTGACACCAACGACATTGCCAGGCTGGGCGCAGAAATGGTGCAGGGCACACGCTACACGTTCTCCGAACTCGCCGCTCTATGCACCGATCACGGGCTCTTCGAGCGGTTCACCACCAGCCGGGAAAATGACGACCAGATGAGCCGCAGCGCAAAGGCGGGTTTTCCGAAAATCTTGAAGCGATACGACCGCCGCACCATTGCTCAGGGCGTCAGGTTTTACATCGAAGGCAAAGGCCGGGACCGCCGCTTCTGCGCCAAAGCCAAATGAGCATGACATCATTTTTTCTCTGTAGAGCCTGCTTTCTTGTCATGCTCGTCATGCTGTTCCGGCGTACTAGGAAAAGTGCGTTTTTTCTAAAGGGGTGAAACACCATGACGACCATGACGACCATGACAAGCGCCCCAAGACGAGCAGCGGCAGCCCTCCAGAATAACACACCAACCCAACATGCTCACCATCCGCCTCTGGAACATCCGCAAACCATGAAAACTCCACGAATCCCGAAATTGAGCGTCACGGCGTCACCGGCCCGAAAAGGTGACGCCGTGACGGCCAGTTTTCCAATTCACAGCAAAACGAAGCCTGCGACCCACACGTATCGCGGTCGCCTCGTTTGCTCACTGATTAAATCGACTCCATACTTTGATGTCTGGGAATACAGTAGCGCAACATGCACCGAGCGCCCGCCTGTTGCCTTATCCGACACGAAGCACCCCGCCTCTCCTTGAGACTTACGTGAGTCTCGCGCTACCTACAAAACCCGTTTCACCATCGAGAGCGTCGTCAAATCCAGCAGCCGCGAAAGCGCCACCATTCCGAACGCGGCGTGCGCGACATAGAGTTCGGCGGCCTGCTTGATGGCGAGCAGACCGTGGGCGCGCACTGACTCTACGAGGGAATCGTGCGCTGCCTTCAAGTCCTCAACGCAGTCGGTGTTCCACAGAAACACGGTGCCGAGTCGATGGATGTCCCCGGCTACCCACGGCATCAGAGAAGTGTGCGGACTTCTGAAGCGCAACAGAGTGGGTTTCGATGTCCGCACGATTGCGCACGGTACCGGAGTTTCAATTTTTGTGAGTGCAATCAGCATGTCGCGTATGGTCGGTGAGGATGAAAATTCTCGAAAGGTCGCCCGACGCATTGGCATCAGGATCCATGTGCCCAGTCCTCGCCTTTGCTTTGCTCATTTCCGTTCAGGGCTACGTTCCGGCTGCTCCGGCGCAGCGTCATATTCACTGAAAATGGCGTCGATGGATTCCTTCCCGAAGCGCTTTTCGATCAGCTCCCGGAACTTCTCGTCCTTGAACGTCTCGTAAGTCACATCCTTGTAGGCTCTCAAAACCTTCGGCTTAAAGTCGGTTTTGACTCGATTGACCTCACTTTGAACGTCCTCGATGAACAGGCGCTTGATGTCTTCATCCGTGGGTTGCTTTCCGAGAAACCGCGAACGCCAATGCTCAGGCGGTGCAGCCTTCAACCGCTCCAATAATGCCGCCAAGAGTTCGTCCACAATCGCCTTTGTGCGCGTCTCGATTTGTTCCTTCACTGCCGTCCCGTACTCTGCAATCTTCGCTTCAAGCACCTTGATTTCCTTTTCAAAGTCCGCCACGTCCCGCCGCAGAATGAGTGTACCGAAACGGCCCGCCTCAATCACAAAACGCTTTTTGATACGGTTGCGCTCGCGGTCAATGGTCATAGGGGCAAACTTTTCCTTCGGCTTCTCGGCATCGGGTTTCGCGTCGTCGCCGATGTGCGGGATTTCTGCGGTGAGTGCGTCCGTCTCGGAGAACAGGTGATAACGATTGGTCAGGCGGCGAACCACTTCGGCATTGCGGACACCAAACAACTCCGAACTTAGCGACAGCGACCGACTGGTCAGCTTGTAATCCTCGATGGTCAGCTCCACGTAATGCAGCATGGAGCTGAAAACGCGCTCTATGCGGGCGACGTTGAAAGGCTTTGGCGGGCGGTCCTCCAAATCTCGTTTCACGGCCTCGACTTTGCGCGAATCAATCGGATCCTCCCCAACCTCGATGCTGGCGAACCCGTCGCTGCCTACGGCGCACGCTTTGGCCAGTTGCGGCGGAAGCTCATTGCGGAGAATGATCGCGTTCGGCTTGTTAGGTTGACGCGACTCGGTTTCGATCAGTTCGGGCGTCGGGCTGTAAATAAGAGTGGTGTCATCGGCGATGAGCAGGCCGATGCGAATGCCTGGATGATGATTCACTGTGAGCCCATGTTTGGCCGCCTCTGCTTGCAATTGCTCCATGCCTTTGAAGTCCTTGTCGCCGTAGCCGAGGCGGCAAACCTCCGCGTCCACGTCGAAAACGAGATGAATGGAATTGACCGGGACAACATTCATTGCCGCGGCGAGCGCCTCAGCGACCGGCGGACGGATTCCGGGCGCAATGAACACGAGCCGC
>BJFP01000437.1 GCA_014189875.1 Verrucomicrobiota bacterium
ATAGTTCTGAAGTTGGTTGGGCCTGAGCGCGGACCACGCCTTGTGCTCGAAGACGAAGGCGCGCCCGTCCGTTTCGGCAATCAGATCGGGGCGAAGACCCTCAAAATTCACTTGCGTCGTCCACTCTGTTGTCGCTCCTTTTGCAACGAATTGAAGTTGGAGTTTCGACGCAATCTTATTGAGGAAAAACTCGCCGAAGCGCGGATGATTTTGGAGCAACCAGGCGAACGCTTCCGTGATGAAGTTCTCCAGCGGGTCGTGGTTTTCACGGGGTCGATATTTGCGGAGGGCAGAAAGCAGGTTTGACTTCATCGGTGAAACTAGTGGAGCTGATTCAGCTTGTGAAATCGGTGAGGTGATCCTTCGCGAAAGGATTTGATTTCAACGCCTTCAAAAAGGCATCGTCTTTGTCATCGGGCAGCAGATGCTGAGCGTTCACTCCGCATTCATTGGATCGGCTGTCGAAGTCTAACCGGATCACGCCTACCAGAAAATCGGCTGGGAGGTTTAGCGCATACGGGCTTGATAATGAAATGATGCAGTGCTGCCGCTGTGGGCGCAGTGGCTGAAGCTTGCGAAGAATGGGGTCCAAAGACTCATGCCTGTTCATTTCCCGATGATCTTCCCGCAAAACATAAATCACAGATTTACGCTCATTGGTCCCAATAAATTCATAGCTGCATCCAGAAGACAATTTCCTAAATTTGTGAGTCGCAAAGAACATCGCCACTTCAAGTGAGGTCGTCAAATCGAGGACATGGGAATAGAGTCCATAATGTTGCAATAACGTGGAAAGAAGGGCCGCAAGGTTGAATTGCATCCCCATCGCGAGGTCCAACCTAAAGTTTCCGAACTCAGACAAAACAGAATCGTCTGAATCTGCCATGTCCTGCATACTGTGCATCCACTCCCCTGCATCCAGCTTCTCTTGATGCCGCCTCTCAATTTCCTTCATATCAAATCCTTGGTAGAGTATCTGCGACCAATCTAAGAGCCCCAAGCTCTGAAAATTCGGGAAGCGATCCGTCCGTTTGTTGAGCATGCGACGCCAAACAGAGGGAACAAGTGAGATCTCACCGATCCCATCGACGACAAACCAAGGATTGTGGATCTCGCGATTTACCAAATGGTTCTGAGTCTGCCTGCGAAACAGCAATCGTTTGCCAGAGCTAGCTGCCGCTTCGTCAACGATTCTGCGCACGTCCACCCATGAAGTGGCGTTCTTTACCCATACTCGATTTTGCGGTTCAATTGGCCACTGAATTAAATCCGAAGGACGAACCCTTGTGCGCGCATCCACGCTCATCAGTGCGCCGCCATAGTATCGGTCAATGAACGTGTCGGACCATTTTGAATACACAAAACCCGATGCCACGTAGCGTTGAGCGTCGGTCTCTGACATTCCGGCTTCCACAAGTTTCGCACGCGATTGCGCAAGATCAGGACGCACTAGTTCCCCTTCATCATCCCACTCGTAATTGTCACTGTAGTAGTTCCAATAACCGGAGCTCATTTGGATTTCTGGTTTTGGGAAAGCCGCTCCAGTATGGCGCTGGCGGGTTCGTCGTTGGGGTCTTGGGGGACGAGTTCTCCGCGGAAGGCTTTGGCGAGGGTGGCTGGCGTCAGGCGCTCCACTTGGGCGCGAGCCTCGGTCAGGCGGGCTTCGATCCGGTCGGCGAAGGCGAACAGGGCTTCGACGCGGCGGACGATCTCTTGTTGTTCGGGGAACGATGGAATGGCGACCGGAGCATTTTCGAGGTCGGAGAGATTGAGAGTCTTCCGAGCGACTTCTTTGGAACTCGAAGCCAGCCACCATTGCAGGGTGTCACAACACAGCCAGTAGTTCACCCAACGGGAATCAATGCCATCGCGGCAAGCAATGCGGGCCACAGCACGCGCGATGTTAGCTTCAAGATTGGAAGGCACGATGGAAGTTCTCCCAATCGTGCCAACAACCGAAATCAGAAGGTCGCCTATTTTGACACGAGAACGCTTGTATTCGGCATCCACGTCTTTGGAGATGGTCCTGAGGCCTTCGGTGTTTATGCGCCCTCCAAGCATGTCTTGAACACGAATAAGGAGAGAGCCACCGCTGATCTCTTCGCCGGGTTGCACGACGCCGTAGCAAAGAGGGCGTGTTGAGTCGATCACATCAGTCAAAGTGGCCTTCTGCCATGATGCGGGCACCTCTATCGTGTCTTCCCCGATGTCAATTTCCTGAGACCTGTCCGAGGTTTTGTGGAGCGACCGCCACTCGTTAGAAAGCTGGCCGGAGGTGGCGGCGGCGAGGACGGATTGGCGGAAGCGTTTGAGGAGGCCGGGGACGCGGTCGAGGCGGGCGCGGCAGGCGTCCACCCGCCCCAGCACCGCCTCCAGCTTGTCCGCGATTCGCTTCTGCTCAGCGAGTGGTGCGATGGGGAGTTTGAATTTGGAGACACGCTTCGGCTGCGCACGAGTCAGGGATCCGCCTACTCCGGTCAAATCCTCGCATAAGGTTTCCCGGAAGGCTTGGCTGCTGAAAAAATTGCGCAGAAACTCCGGTTCCATGCCTTTGGCTCGCATGACGATCCACTCCGACGAGGCAATTTGGCGTTTGTCCGTTTTGGACATCACCTTCCAGACTCGATTGATGCGTGGGTTAATTTTGCAAACCAGCACGTCACCTGGGGTAACTACCTGCTTGGTCGAGCCTATCGCGCTGCCTTTTAGTAGCTCCGGCTTCCTCGTTGGGAACGTAGGCACGCTGTAAAGTTCAAAGACTTCATTCGGGTAGTCAGATGGATCAATCGTTTGAGAACGGAAGCTGTTTATTTCGTCGAAAAGGACTTCGGTCCATGCGCCCGGTAACTCACTCACGCCGTCACCTCCTCGATCTCTTCACCTAGCTCCGCGAGGATGCCGCGCAGGTCTTCCATGATGGCTTCCATTTCCTGCATGGCGCTGGTGGCGAGCACGGCGGGCTCGGGGAGGTCGGCGCTGGATTCGGCGCTGTCGTCCTTCAGCCAACTGATGTCGAGGCTGTCGTCGCGCTCGGTGATCCATTCGCGGGTGAACTTGCGGAAGCGTCCGGTTTCGCCGGTGTCCTTGCGCTTCTTCAGCGCGGCCGGGCTGCCGAGGGGATCGGTGCCGAAGGCCTGCTCGAACTCGGCGAAGTGGTCGCGGGTGAGCGGGGTGCGCTTGCCATACTGCGGCATGTTCGCACGGAGGTCATAGACCCAGACTTCCTTGGTGTTGCCCTTGTCGGTGGTGCCCCGGGTGAAGAA
>BJFP01000438.1 GCA_014189875.1 Verrucomicrobiota bacterium
GCGTGCGGCGTGCCATCGGCGGGGCGGAGGCAGCGGTGCTCCGGCCCCGCCTGCGGCGGCTCCGGTCGGGCTACGCCCTCCCTGCGCCGCCGCAGGCGGGGCCGGAAGGGATTCGTGTGATGTGTGGGTGTTGGTATTGGGCACAGGGTTCATGGTGTTTGGGTTGCCCTATCCCGTGTCCAAAGAATTCGGTGGCGGCATACCATTAATACCAACCTTGCCGCGTCCTCCGCAGCGCACTCACTCAATCAAAACCAGGAGATGCTCAGTGCATCGCTAAACCGGCTCTCGTCCGGCTCCAAGATAACCAAGCTTTCGGACAATGTGGCCGGTCTTGCAGAGTCGGAAAAGATGGACGCGGAAAATCGCCGCCTCGGCGCGGTCCAGACGAATGTCCAAAATGCGACATCTTACATCCAGACAGCGGATGGCTTTCTCGGCGGCATTGGCAAGGTTCTTTCCCGGCTTGGTGAGCTTTCGACGCTGGCCAAGGACGTGACTAAGACCCCCGCCGATGTTCAACTATATCAGCAGGAATTCCAAGCGCTCCAGCAGGAGCTTCTCGACACAATCGGCGGCGGCGCAGTAGCTACGCCGCTGGGCACATTCAATGGCATTGTGCTCTTTGGTAATAATCCGGCGGGTCTTACGGTGACTATCGGCGAAGCCGCGGGACAGACGATGAACATCCAGTAGAACGACCTGCAGGATCCGGCCGGAGCGATGGGCCTTTTCTTCGCGCAGACGACTCCGCCCGCCTTTGACGTGACGGTGACGACTGCCCATGTCGGAACTCTGGTCACGAACGGCATTCAGCAGGCTGCGACCGAGCGGTCGACGCTCGCGGCTTCCGGCTTCCGGCTCGATCTGGTTGCAGCAAATCTGGACACGCAAACCACGAATCTCGATTCGGCCATCTCGCGCATTCGCGATGTGGATGTGGCGACGGAAACTACGCGCCTGGCAAAAGCAACATATTGGCACAGGCGGGCACTTCGATCCTCGCGCAGGCCAATCAGGTTCCGCAATCGGTGCTCAGGCTTCGGCAGTAGCCTCAGGTATGTAGCCTCAGGCTTCGTCGCCGACGTTGAGCTGATATTCATTCAGCTTGTTGCGGAGCGTCCGGATGCTGATCTGGAGCACATCGGCAGCTCTTGCACGATTGCCTCCAGTGGCTTCGAGGGTGCGCAGGATGTGCTCCTTTTCCACGTCGTGCAGGGAAAGCGTCGGGCTGGATTTCGGGCGCGAGGGTTCCTGCGGTTCATGCTTCGCGAGTCCGTCGGCATAAGGCTGCGGGTTCGGCGCGGGCGCGAGCCCGAGGGTGGCTGCCTCCACTTGGTGCCCGCTTTCCGTGAGGATGACCGAGCGCTCGATGGCGTTTTGCAACTCGCGAACATTACCCGACCAGCGGTGCTGCAGGAGTGCCGCGGAAGCCGCTGCGGAGAAACCGGGGATGCCCCGTCCATGGAGCCGCGCGAAGCGCTTCAAGAAATGCTCCGCGAGCACCGGGATATCGGCGGGCCGCTCTCGCAAGGCTGGGACATGGACCGGGAAGACGTTGAGCCGGTAAAAGAGGTCTTCGCGAAATTCACCCGCGGCGACCGCTTTCATGAGATCCCGGTTCGTCGCGGCTAACACGCGGACATCCACCTTGATCGTCTTGGTGCCGCCGACGCGTTCAAATTCGCGCTCCTGCAGGACGCGCAGCAGCTTGGCCTGAAGGTGCGCCGGAATCTCGCTGATTTCGTCGAGGAGCAATGTGCCGCCATTGGCCAATTCGAAGCGGCCTTCGCGGCGATCCGTGGCACCGGTGAAGGATCCCTTTTCGTGGCCGAAGAACTCGCTCTCGATTAGGTTCTCGGGCACTGCGGCGCAATTGACCTTGATATAGGGCGACTGTGCGCGCCCGCTCGCCCGGTAGATGGCGCGGGCGACCAGTTCCTTGCCGGTGCCATTTTCACCCTCGATGAGCACTGTGGCCTCCGTGGGCGCGACCTTCCGGATCATTTCGCGCAGGGTTTCAAAGGCGGGGCTGGAGCCCATCAGGTCGCGGGTGTCGCTGAGATCCGCGCTGAGGATTTGGTTGACGCGGACGACATGATTGAATGCCTCGGCCCTCCGGAGAACGAGTTCAATATTGTCCTTTCCGAATGGCTTGACGAGGTAATCGAACGCTCCAAGTCGGATCGCGGAGATGGCCGAGGCGAGCGTGGCATCGCCGGTCATGAGCACCACATGCGGTCGCTCGGGCATTCTCTGGATGCGTTCGAGAAGCTCCATGCCGGTCCCATCGGGAAGGTTGAGATCGAGAAAAACGAGATCGAACGTGTCGTTCCTCAGCATCCGGTCGCCCCCGGCCATGCTGTCGGCACTGGAGACGCCGTAACGTTTGTCACGCAGCCATAATTCCATTGCCTGACGAATCACGCGTTCGTCATCCACAACCAAAATCTTGTCGAGTCCCATATCT
Source organism: Verrucomicrobiota bacterium (assembly GCA_014189875.1). Classification (GTDB taxonomy): domain Bacteria; phylum Verrucomicrobiota; class Verrucomicrobiia; order Chthoniobacterales; family Chthoniobacteraceae; genus SXWH01. The sequence goes on from BJFP01000438.1 coordinate 2,471, forward strand.
TGGCCCCATTAAAGAGGTTGCGAACTGCGTCGCAATCCAGAAGTTTGATCCAGAAGTTTGATCCGCGGCTGCTCAGCGGGCGCTTGCGTAAGCGCGGTGGAAATGCGCTGCCGACGGGCGTGGTGTCGTCTTCAGCGGGACCGGAGCGGCGATGGCTTTCAGCAAAAGTTTCTCGTTTTCGCGGTCCACGAGCAGTGCCTTGAGGATGGCCTGCTGCGCCCTGGCCGCCGCGGCCCGGATTTCAGGAGTGGGCCGGCTGGAGGTCTGGGCCTGGATGGTGGCAAGGGATGCGGACAACTCCGCCAGCTTGATGCGCTTGGCTTGGAGCGCCGCCTCATCCGGCGGCTTCCCGGTGCTCTTGAGGCAGCGGTTTTCCATGAGGATGATCTGGTGCATGGCTTCACAGATTTCGGAATGCAGGGCGAGCGTTTCGGGTAGGGACATGGGTGTCAGGGTTTGAGAGGTTCGGGTGCGGACGATGCGAGCGGATTGGTGAGCAGTCGTTCGAGTTTGACAGTGGCACCGTCGGTCCACGCGAGTTGCTTCGCGCGCCAGCCGGCCATGTCGAGGAGGGTGCGAAGGGTTTCCGGAAGCTTAGCGCTTTCGCGACCGGGCTTCTTCGCTTCGTCAATGATATATTTGTACGCCTCGGCTGCCCGGCCCGCGTGCCGGAGGCGCTCGAAGCAAAGGCCCATCTGGTAGATCACCGGCCACTGCCATTCAGGCTCTTCACCGAGCTTGGCGATAGCTTGGAAGAGGGTCAGCGCGCTGAGTGTGTCACTTTTCTGGTAG
>BJFP01000439.1 GCA_014189875.1 Verrucomicrobiota bacterium
CACGCCGGCCCGCAGCAAGCTGCCGCGTGAACTTTCCGGTGGCATGCGCCAGCGCGTGGCCGTGGCGCGCACCTTGGCGATGGGGCCAAAGGTGCTGCTGCTCGATGAGCCACTGAGCGCGCTCGATGCGCTGACGCGCGCGAATTTGCAGGACGAAATCACGCGCATCAAAAACGAGGACGACACGACGATCGTGCTCATCACGAACGATCCCGACGAAGCCATCCTGCTCGCGGACCGCGTCATCCCGCTCACCGCCGGACCGAACGCCACGCTCGGCATGAGCATTCCCATAACCATCCCGAGGCCGCGGAATCGAAAGACGATCGCCGAGCACGCTGACTTCAAGCGCATTCGGCTCGAACTCGTCGAGTACCTCCTCCGCAGCAAGGCCAGCCAGCGCACGCCGCTGGAGCGGAAACTCATCCTGCCCGACATCATGCCAGAAGACCTCAGCCTGCCCCGCCCGACGAATCGGCGCGGTCCGATCCGGCGCAGCGAAATTCAAACCGTGGAGGTGGCGGAATGAGCGCCTTCGTGGAACTCAGCCAGATCGGCAAGACGTATCCTTCGCCGAAAGGACCGGCGGTGATCGTCGAGGACTTCAATCTGAAGATCGCCAAGGGCGAGTTCGTCACCGTCATCGGCCACAGTGGGTGCGGCAAGAGCACCGTCCTCTCGATGCTCGCGGGGCTGAGCAGTATCACGAAGGGCGGCATCATTCTCGCAGGCAAGGAACTCACCGGTCCCGGTCCGGATCGCGGCGTGGTTTTTCAGTCGCCGTCGCTGCTGCCGTGGCTCACGGCATTCGAGAATGTGATGCTCGGCATCAACCAGGTCTTCTACACCGCGAGCAAGGACGAGCGCCGGCAAATCGCCGAATATTACCTCACCGTTGTGGGCCTCGGTGACTCGATGAGCAAGCGGCCCGCGGAGCTTTCGCAGGGAATGCGCCAGCGCGTCGGCATCGCACGCGCGTTCGCGTTGAAGCCGCGGATGTTGCTGCTCGATGAGCCGTTCGGAATGCTCGACGCGCTCACGCGATACGAACTCCAGCAGGTGCTCCTCGAGCTTTGGCGGAAAGAGAAGATCACCGCGCTGATGGTCACACACGATGTGGATGAGGCGCTCTTTCTCTCTGACCGGATCGTCTGCATGACTGATGGGCCGAAGGCGACCATCGGCGACATCATCCCCGTGGGTTTCCCGCGTCCGCGTGAGCGCAAGGCTATCATGGAACACGCGGATTACGCGCCGCTACGCGAGCGGCTCATCAACTTCCTCGAGGTCCGGGCGCACGAACGAATTCAGTACGTCCCGCCTTCCAAGAAGGACGCGGCTTCCGCCGCGGTCGTCTGAAGATCCAATTCACCCGGAGCAGCAAACTCAACCAACAAACATGAAATCACACCTGACACCACGCCTTGCCACGCTTTTCGCAGCCGCTCTTTTTGCGGGCAATGCGATTGCTGAAACTGCGGTAAAATCCAAGCCGTCGAAGAGCGCCGACAAATCGGTAAAGCCCGTCGAAAAGCCGGCGGCTCCACCACCGGGCTATGCCCCAATCACTTTCTTCGATGGAAAGCTGACCTTGGACATCCAGGAAAAAATGCGGGCTGAAATTCGCGAGAACAACTTCGACTTTAACAGCGCCGTGAACGGTCCGCAGGATGCATCGTGGCTGCTGCAAAGATTCCGCTTCGGCATCGGCTACACCCCGGAGCCTTGGCTGAAGTTTTACGTTCAAGGTCAGGACGTGCGCGAGATCGGAGGCAGCCGTCCGAATGAAATCGGCACATTCGCCGCTGAGGGCGATGACGTCTTCGACATTCTCAAGGCGTACGTGCAGATCGGCGACACCAAGAAGGGGCTCAGCCTCACCCTTGGGCGCCAGTTCCTCGCGTATGGGGATCAGCGGCTCGTCGGTCCGCTCGAGTGGCTGAACCAGGCCCGGACCTTCGATGCGTTGAAGTTCCATTATGCCGCGCAGACTTGGGCGTTGGATTTTTTCATCTCCAGCCCGGTGAACTTCAAGGATCACAAGTGGAACAAGTCCAACTTCCTGGATCAGGAGGACAAGCTGAACGACTACTTCAGCGGGCTCTACCTCGCCACCAAGTGGGTGCCGTTCAACACCACCACGGACTTCTACCTGTTTCACAAACGGAATGATGGAACCTCGGACTTCGGCCCGCGGCTTGGAAAAACGAACTTCATCACGCTCGGCACGCTGTGGAAAGGTGACCCGCTCAAGCTTGGCGGATGGGACTACACGACGGAAATGGCCTTTCAAACCGGCGATGTGGACGGACGCGACCTGACCGCCTTCGCGGGCCATTGGAATGTCGGTTACAACTGGCTGAGCCATCCGTGGAAGCCGCGACTCGGCTTGCAATACAACTACGGCAGCGGCGACCAGAATCCTGCGGATGGTAAAATCGAAACCTTCCAGAACCTCTACCCGACGAACCATCTCTTCTACGGGTTCATGGACACCACCGGCTGGCTGAATATGCATAATCCGCAAATCAACCTCACCGTCACGCCGACGAAAAAGCTGAAGGTGATGCTGGACTATCACCTCTACTGGAACGCCACCAATGATGACGCATGGCGCCGGGTGAACGGAGTGACAGCCGTTCGTCCGCTCAATGCCGCCGCCCGGAACGCGCCGAGTTTCCGCGGTCACGAGATCGATCTGACGGCCATCTACAAGGTCAACCCGCACGTCGGCCTGCAAGGGGGCTACAGCCTGTTCATCGCCGGGGATTACCTGGCCAAGACCGGGGCCAGCGACAATGCGCACTTCGCCTATATGCAAGTGCAGATCGACTTCTAGCCTCCGGGCAAACGCAATCGAGGAGTCCATGACCCGCATCCCGTTCATTCCCGAAAATGCGCCGTTCACCGCGGAGCAGCGGATGTGGCTGAACGGATTCCTCGCCGGGGTTTTCTCGGATGCCCATGCGAGCGCAGCGCCCTCACTCGACTTGGTGTTGGCAGCAGCAGGTGGCGCGGTGGCAAAGGCGCCCCTGCTGCTGCTTTACGGGAGCCAGACGGGCACCGCTGAGGGACTGGCAAAGAAGACTGCGAAAGCCGCGGAGAAGAGCGGATTCGCGCCGAAGCTCGTGAGCATGGAAAAATACGCCGAGGTCGATCTCACGAAGGAGAAGGATGTGCTCGTGATCACCAGCACCTACGGCGACGGCGATCCGCCGGACATGGCGCAGGCATTCTGGGAT
>BJFP01000440.1 GCA_014189875.1 Verrucomicrobiota bacterium
TCAAGGACACAAACAGCACGCAAGTCCTCAGCGGCGCGAACGGCTACACCGGCACGACCACGGTGAGCGCCGGCACGCTGGAGGTGCAAGGCAGCCTGAGCGGCACGACCGCCGTGACGGTGAACACCAGCGGCACGCTGCTGTTGAACAGCGCCGCGAGCCCGATTATCAATACCGCTGCGACCATGACCGTCGGCGGCGGCACCGTGAAGATCGATAACTTGCTGAGCAATACAAATCAGACCTTCGGGAGCCTGACGCTGACCGGAACCTCGATCCTGGACTTTGGTACTGGGAGCGCCGGCAATGCGATGACGTTCAGCAGCCTCTCGTTCAGCACTACCAAGCTGAATGTCTATAATTGGAGCGGAAGCGCCTACGGTGCCGGCGTAGCCGACATCGGCAGCCTCGGCGACACGCAGGACCGCCTGCTGTTCACCGGCACCACGAGCATCGGCACCTCGGGGGACAACCGTATCGAATTCTTTTCGGATGGCGGCACTACCAGCCTTGGATTCGGACAGGAGGTCGCATTCGGAAGCCAGTTCGAGCTCGTCCCGATCACCGCAGTGCCGGAGCCCGCGACGACGGCCCTCATCGGCAGCATCGCACTGTGCGCCCTCATCGGCTACCGCGAGCGCCGCCGCTTCACCGGCTTCGGCAAGCGCATGGCTGCCCGCAAGTAGGTTTCTGCCAAACGAAGCCAATTCGCCATCCGGCAAGCACCCTTCTCGCGAGCGAGATCGCAGGGGCGATGAAGGCGGAGGAATTGCAGGCTTGGCCGCGTAAAAGGGCCTTACAGCCCTCACGCGGCGCACTCGCGTGCGGTGCGGTGGCAATTTGCAGGCATGTCCACGGTCACGATCACATTGCCAGATCCACTTGATACCACCCTCGCGGAACGGGCGAAGAGTATGGGGGCGCGCTCGAAGGAGGAGTATCTGCTCAGCCTCGTGGAATCCGATTGTGCGGCAGGAGAACTCGAACGCGTGCTGGCGGAGCGCATGGCCGGGCCGGGACCGCTCGCCATGCTCGGTTATGCACGGCAATTCCATGCGGGAGCCGTGCCGGCCACGGATGAAGCCATGCGCGAGCTTCGTGAGGGAGACCATGACTGATGGCGTGGGTGGCCGACAGTTGCATCTTGCTCGACATCGCGCTGGCTGATCCGCAGTTCGGGGTGGCATCAGCGCAATGTGTCGCGGCAAGATTGGCGGATGGGGTGGTCGCCTGTCCTGTGAGTCAGATCGAAATCGCGCCGCCGTGGTTTCAACAGCCTGTTAGGCGAGCGCTTCCTTGCAGTATTGCACGCACTTGCCGACTTCCGTGACGGAGTCGGAGCCTGCGGGGATGGGATATTCCAGCTCGATCTCGGCGGGGAAGGTCCACTTTTCCTTCCGCATGAGCTGGAGGACTTCCTTGATGGGCGTCTGGCCCTGGCCCCATGCGACGTTGCCGCCGTCGGCGGTGCGGTCCTTCAGGTGCAGGTTGGTGATGCGGTCGTGGTATTTCTCCAGCACGGGGATGGGGGAGAGGCCTTTGCTGCCGGTGAAGTAATGGCCGATGTCGAGGTTGAAGCCGATGTATTTGCCCTGCGAGAGGATGGGATCCAGCTTGTCCATGGCGGGGAGGTTGCCGGTGTGGTTGTGGAAGCCGACCCAGATTTTGTGCTTCTCGGCGAAGGGCGCGAGCTTTTCGGCCAGCGCGTCGCTGCGCTCGGTGGTGATGCCGATGCAGCCGAGGGCCTTGGCGATTTGGAAATTGAACTCGATGTCCTCATCCGTCTTTCCGAACGGGGTCTTGTGGATGTGGATGTTCACGCCGGCGTCGTTGTACATCTTGCGAAGCTCGCGGCATTTCACGAGTTGCGCCTCACGCTGGTTGTCGGTCGGCTTTTCCGCCGCAGGTGCGGGTGCGCCCTTGGCGGGCTTCGCGCCGCCGCCGATGCCGGCATAGGCCTGAATGGTGTTGCCCATCAGTTCCACCTCGCTGAGGCCGTCCTGCACGAGGGCCTTGAGGACGTCCTCCGCCGAACTGAACTGGCTGCGGTAGCTGTAGGTGATGCAGCCGATGCGCACGCCATTGAAGACGGAGTTCGGTTTCGCGGTGGCCGCTGCTGCTGCGTGTAGCGAGCGAGGCATGACGGCCGAAGCCGCAAGGATGGCTGCGCGTCCGAGGAATTCGCGCCGCGTCTGGATGGTGTCTGTGCTGGTGGGTGTTGGAGTGTTCATGGCGCGAGTGAACGGTTTTGCGGTGCGGTGGTCAAACCGGGAAGTGCGGGGGATGCGGGAATGTGCTTTGCAAGCGGGCGCCGCTGTGAAGAGTTCGCGGGCGACGCGCATTTTTCCCCAATGAAAACGAGACTCTCCGCCTTTATCGCCACTGTCGTGCTGCTCGGCCTTTTCGGGCTGGCTCCCGGCTTCACCGCGCGGGCCTTGGGCGCGGAGGATTCGCCGCAGGGGCTGGTGTCGGAACTCTACCAGTCGGAGAAGAACGGGAAGTCGCCGTTCGAGGGGAAGGCGTCCCGCACGAGGCTCGCGCATTTTTTCAGCAAGGAGCTCACGGCGCTGATCGTGAAGGACGGGGAGCTGTCGAAGAAGAAAAACGAGCCGGGCGTGCTGGACTTTGCGCCGCTGTATGGCGCGCAGGATTTGGACATCAAGAATCTCGCGGTGGGCAAGCCCGCCACCACGAAGGGCGGGGCGACGGTGACGGTGAGCTTCACGAACTACGGCAAGAAGCAGAGGGCGAAGTTCGACCTCGTGCAGGAGGACGGCGCGTGGAAGATCAGCGACATTCATTACGCGGACGGCTCGGCGCTGCTGAAGCTGTTTCGGGATGCGGGCGTGAAGCGCTGAGGGGCGGGGTGGGGACGCGGAGATCGGGAGAGGAGGAGACTGGGAGACGGGGTGACAACTCGCCACCGTTGCCGAGGCAATCGTGTCGGGGCCGGTACAAAAGCGGAATGGAGACAAGGGGGTGGTTCGTTTGCCGAATGGAGAAGACTGGAATGCGCGTGAGCGCGGGTGGCGGAGCGGACACGTCAATAGGACGCGTTGTCCCAGTTTGAAGTTTGATGTTGGACGTTAAACGTTGAGCCCGCCGCAGGCGCTTTGCGATGCGGGACGCGCGTCGCGATTCCCTTGGTCCGCTGCACGGGGATCAACTTCCAACATTTCGTGCTTATCCGGTTGCCTGATACGCTGCGAAGAACAGACTCTTTGGAA
>BJFP01000441.1 GCA_014189875.1 Verrucomicrobiota bacterium
CACCGAGTCCACGAGGATTTCACCGCCGCCGCCGGGGATGCTGCCGAGCCCGGCCTCCATGAATTTCGAAATGACCTCGCGCAGCGGCATCTTGAAAACCTCCGCGAAGTGCTGAAACTCCGGCGGTGAAAATCCGTGGATGTTGATGTGCGGATATTTCGCGCGAATGTGCGAGAGCATCGTGAGGTAGTGCCCGATCCCGAGCTTCGGATGATGCCCGCCTTGCAGCAAAATCTGCACACCGCCGATGGCCGTCAGCTCGTCGAGCTTCTGGTCGAGCTGCTCCAGCGTGAGCACGTAGTGGTCGTGATCTTTCTCCGTGCGGTAAAACGCGCAGAACTTGCAGTACACGTTGCAGACATTCGTGTAGTTGATGTTGCGGTCCACGATGTAGGTCACGATGCGCTCGCTTTTCCCGCCCGCTTTGCGCGCGGTCAAGTTGCGGCGGATGTGCGCGAGTTCGCCGAGTTCGTTCAGCGGGAGCCGGTAGAGTTCCAGCGCGTCGTCGCGCGTGATGCGTTCGCCCGCGAGGACCTTGTCGGCGACGGATTCGGCGAGAAGTGACGTGCTCATGTGTGGGGAAAATACGCGCGCGGCGGGGCGGAGTCCAGCGGCGGAGTCTTAATCCTCCGACACAGCAGCGGAGCATCGGACAGAATTTGGATTTAAGGGTGCATCGCCGCGCGGCTTGCGCGCACGGGGCAAATGCGGCATCGAAACGCGGATGAGTGAAAGCCGCCGCATCGAAGTGAACCTCGGCCCGCGCAGCTACCCCGTCGTGATCGGCGCGGGGTTGCTCGGCGGTCTCGGCGCGATCCTGCGTGCGGAGGGGCTGAAGCAGACGGGCGCATTCGTGATCACCGACCCGCACGTCGCCGCGCATTACTTTGAAAAGGTGCGCGCATCGCTGGCGGACTCGGGCTTTGCGAAGATCGTCCGGCACGACATCACCGCGGGCGAGGCGGGGAAAAACTGGGACGAGTTCACGAAGACCTGCGCCGCGCTGCTGGAGGCGTTTCCAGACGCTGCGACTGCGCCGCTCGTGCTCCTGCTCGGCGGTGGCGTAGTCGGCGACCTCGGCGGATTCGCGGCGGCGGTGTTCCGGCGCGGCGTGCCCTTCGTGCAGATTCCGACCACGCTGCTCTCGGCGGTGGACTCGAGCGTCGGCGGCAAGGTCGCGGTGAATTTCGGCGGCGTGAAAAACATCATGGGCGCATTCAGCCAGCCGCGCATCGTCGTGTGCGACCTCGACGCGCTGCGCACGCTCGGCCCGCGCGAAATCCGCAGCGGCATTGCCGAGGTGATCAAGTACGGCGCGGTGTGCTCGCGTTCACTTTTCGAGCAGCTCGAAGCTGGCGCGCTGGAGAAAATGCTCGCGCTCGATCCGCCGACGCTTACTGACATTGTCGCGCAGTGCGTCCGCCTGAAGGCCGACGTCGTCGAGCAGGACGAGCACGACAAGCTCGGCATCCGCAACGTGCTGAACTTCGGCCACACCATCGGCCACGCGCTGGAGCTTTCCGCCGACTACGCGCTCACGCACGGCGAGGCCATCTCCGTCGGCATGGCCGCCGCGACGCGCATGGCCGTGCAGCTCGGTATGGTCCATCTGAGTTTTCAAAAGCGCCTCACCGTGCTGCTCGGCCGGGCCGGCCTGCCCCTCACGCATCCGGACGCGCCCAGCCTCTACGACCGCATCCTGCGCGCGCTCCAGCTCGACAAGAAATTCCGCGACGGGAAAAATCTCTTCGTCCTGCCGACTGGCATCGGCTCATGGTCTCCGCGCGAGAATGTGGACTGGCCGCTCGTCCACGACTGCGTGCGCGCGGTGCTCGTCGCGTAATCTGTCAGCGGCGTTTTTCGCGACATCATGCGCAATGCCGCGTCGTCTGCGGTCAAAGGGTCATGTGTTGATTCCACGCCTGACGAACGGCAGCCAAATCTGTGGCGCTCAACACACCGAGACGCCGCAGAAAAATAGTCTTCTCGGCGGTCACAAGCCGGTCGAGACGCGCGACCGAAGGCTTAAGCAGTCCGGCTGCCTGCCAGTCGTGAAGTGTGACATCAAGCATCCCGGTGCGACTCACTGAGGTGACGCGACAGATGACGGCATCCTGCTGAAGGTCGAAAAGCACCAGAGCCGGACGAATCTTGCTGCCGGTCCCCGACGTGAATGGGAACTGACAAATGAAAACCTCGCCAAACATCAGCGGCAGGAATCGTAGATGGCATCCTCCGGCGAGTCATCGCGGAGGAACTGTTGGTAAGCGCCCAAGCGCCATTCGGCATCCCCGGTCAGTTCGTCCGTCAGAACGATGATGCGTGCCTTGCCTGTCTTGGGAAGCTGGTCGGCAACCTCCTGCGGAATGGGCAGCATCCGCGAGTCGCTCAACTCGGTGGTGAATTCGATGGCGTGCATGTCTGAAAAGTATCGCCCAAGAGGAGGCAGGTCAATCCGCGGGATCTCACGACGCGCAAGCAATGACCACAAGCGTACCTACGCCGCGCCTCTGCGAGCGCGTCCTCCGCGCGCTGCAGCTCGACAAGGAATTCCGCGACGGGAAAAATCTCTTCGTTCTGCCCACAGACATCGGCTCCTGGGCACCGAGGGAAAATGTGGACTGGACGCTCGTCCATGAATGCGTGCGCGCAGTCCTCCCCTGAGCCGTCGCGGCGTTCATTAACCCTGCGGCCAACGTATCGAGGGGCAACAGTTAGGCGCTACAGAGCATGGTCATTTGAATATAAACTGAATGTTCATGTCCCATGCCATGTGAGACCATGCAAACGAAAGAAGCGTGGCAACGTAAGCGGTAATCCGCTCGCCCCAAGTCTTGTAGCTGACCAGTAGAAAGAATCCCCACCCAATCGGAATCAGACTGATTATGAGTAAAGAGATGTTAAAATGAGGACACCCACAATAGAATGCAAAATAGAGCGGCAGCGAAACCGCATGGACAATGGCGGTGCGCACAGACCATGCCTCGGCTCGGCTGTATTGTGGACTAACTGGATGCTCTGGAGTAAGTTTTTGCATGTGGTGAGCGATGACGCGCTAACATCTGATTATACGTCCTGCGGTCCTTTTCAGTTCCCTCAAACCGTCGCGCGCTGGAGCACTTGGAGCCAGCCGTGCAATTTTTCCCCGAGGCGCGGGTCGCCGGTCTCGGCGGCGTGCAGGAGGTTGTTTAGCATTCGCGCGAGCATGACGCGCGGCTTGCACGGGA
>BJFP01000442.1 GCA_014189875.1 Verrucomicrobiota bacterium
ACCTCGCGCAATCGCGCTGCGAGCGGCCCGGTCATCTCGCGGAACTGCGTGAAGACGATCGCCTTTTCCTGACGCGACGAGATCTCCTCACACAGCTCCGCGAGGCGCAGGAATTTCCCGCTGTCCTCGGGCGCAAATGCGCCGTCGCCAAGCCAGTGGCTCGGGTGGTTGCAGATCTGTTTGAACCGCATGAGGAACGCGAGCACGAGCCCGCGCCGCTGGATGCCTTCGACGGCCTCCAGCTTCTCGGCAAGGTCGCGCACGCTCGATTCGTAGAGCGCGGCCTGCTTCTTCGCGAGCGGGCACCACGCGTTCACTTCGGTCTTGTCCGGCAGATCGGAAATGATGCTGCGATCAGTCTTCAGCCGCCGCAGCAGGTACGGCCGCACGAGCCGGCGCAGCGGCGCGAAGTCGGGCGGCAGCGCAGATTGCATCGCCTTCATGCAGCGGGTGAATTCCGGCGCGGTGCCGAGCAGGCCGGGATTCAGGAAATCGTACAGCGACCACAGATCGCCGAGGCGGTTCTCGACCGGCGTGCCGCTCAGCGCAATGCGCGCACCGGCGTGCAGTCGCTTGATCGCGCGGGTCTGCCGCGCGCCGGGATTCTTGATCGCCTGCGCCTCATCGAGGATCACGAGCCGCCACTCGCGCGCCGCGACCCACTCGACCCGCGCAGCCTGCCCGTACGTCGTGAGGATCACATCGCGGCCCGCGAGAAATTTCTCCGCGCACGCCGCGTCGCGCCACTCGTCGGGCGGCGTCTCGGACGGATGCAGGAATCCCGCGCGCAGGCCCGCCGCGAACCGCGTGAGTTCGTTCTTCCAATTCGCGAGCAGCGACGCGGGCGCGACGATGAGCGAGGGCGCGGGCGCTTTTCCACCGCGCAATTTCGCATCCGGCTTCTCGTGCTTCAGCCGCAGCAGCAGCGCGATGACCTGGATCGTTTTGCCGAGGCCCATGTCGTCCGCGAGGCACGCGCCGAGGCCGAGGCTTTGCAGGAGCCACAGCCATTTCACGCCCGTCGCCTGATACGGACGCAGGCGCGCATTCAGATGCTCGTTCGGATCAAATTCCGCCGCCGTGTCGGGATTGCGCAGCCGCTCCAGCGTCTCGCGCAGCCAGCCGCCCGCGCTCACTTCGCTCCAATCCGCGCTCTCCGCCGCGGCCTCATCCGCCACGCCGCCGAGCCGCACTCCGGCCAGCAGCCGCATCGCTTCGAGGAATGAAACGCCTTCGCCCGCCGCGCCCGATTCCACGCGCTTCCAGTGTTCGAGCACACTCTGCAATTTCTCTCGATCCACCTCCACCCATTGCCCGCGCAGCGCGACGAGCCCCTCCTGCGCGTGCATCAGCGACTGCCACTCCGCAGCCGTGAGTGCCTCGCCGCCGAGCGTGGCCTCGACGGAAAAATTCAGCATGTTCTCCACGCCGAGTCCCGCCGCGCGCGCGCCGCCCACGCTCACGCTCACCTGCGGACGCGGCCCGCGCCCGTTTTTCCACCAGTTCGGAATGCGCGTGATGATCCCGCTCGCCTCCAGCACCGGCACTTCGCGGAGGAACGCATGAGCCTGCACGGGCGTCCACGCCTGCGGCTGGAAGACGCGGCGGCTGTCCAGCAACTCGCGCGTCCACACGCTCTGCTCCGCAGCCTTCTGCACCGGCTCCAGCAACGAGCGCAGCGCCGTCTGATTTTTCGCGCCCGCGTATTCCTGAAGCGCGCGCGCCAGCGGCACATGCACGGCCTTTTCCTCCGCCGAGAGCCGATGCGTGAAGGTGGCCATGAAGGCAAACGGCGTCTCCGGCGACCGCTTGTTCTCCGCGAGGTGGAACGTGACGCGGCCCAGCAGATGCAGCGACGGATGGATCGCGCCGAGCCATTTCCGCAACCCGCCCGCCGCCTGCGCCTCCGCGCGCGAGAGCACATCCAGCTCACGCCACAGCGCGCCGAAAATCTCCGGCGACGCGTACTCCGCCCCGCGCATGGCCGGGATGCGCAGCGTGAAATCGAATCCCAGATCCGACGGCATCAGCGCCTCGGGCACCGCCTGCCCGTCGGCGGAGTCCGGCGTGTGCGCCAGCGCGGTCAGATACGCATCCGCAAATTCGCGCCAGAACGCAAACTCCGCCGGCCAGCGCCCGCCCTCACCCCGCCGCACCGCGAGCGCCAGCAGCCCGCGCGCGGAACTCTCCGCAAACGCATCCCCGATCCGCTGCATCGTCTCCGCGGACAACCCCACCGTGCCAGCAGCATCCGCAGCCTCGGATTCATTGAGAAACAATCGTCCATGCGGACTGAGCGCGGGCAGGCGTGACATGTCGCTAGACGACCCGGCCTGCGGCGTCCCTGCGGTCGGCTGCGATGTTCATGCCTTGAGCCGCTTAAACGCCTTGTTCACCGCATCCAGCTTAAACGCTGCCGGATCGAATTTGCCCCCCATCCAATCCTTCATGTCCCGGTATTCCGGATGCTTCCGGTCGCCGAGGATTTCGAGAAGATTGTAGTAGCCGGGAATGCCGCCGCAGTCCTCCGGCGGACACGCGTTCTCGCCCGCGAGACAAACCGGGTTCTTGAAGCCGGGGTCCGGCGGGAGAATTTTCTCGGCCACCACTTCATGAATCCATCCGTCCCCGAAATCATACTCGTAAAGGAACTTCTTCTTCGCCGCCGGCACCAGATCCGCGACGGTGTGCCGTCTTTCGTCCAGAATCTCGCGACCGAAGCCGGCGTTTTGCGGATCGGGCGTCCCGTAAATCGCGCTGCCAGCGATGAAGTGGTGCAGGTGACTGTTGGTCCAGCCCATTGCCTCCTGGATGACGTAGTGCAGCCAGCTGAGCGGCATATCGGCCCGTACCACCACGCGCCGCCAGATGGCCGGGTCGGACCATTTCAAAGTCATCTTGAGTTGGTAAAGCGGCACGCTGGCCGCGCCGTGGGTTTCGGTGGGAAGGATCATTTTTCGTCTTGGTTCGGTTCGGTTGATTCGGAGCGCACACGCCTCGCGGATCGTCTTGTCGCGATCTCGCAAACGAGTTTCAAGAGCGGACTTCCCTCCGTGCAGACTGACGCCCTCGGCAATGGAGAAAGGAGTATGCCGCCACCGAATTCTTTGGACACGGGATAGGGCAACCCAAACACCATGAACCCTGTGCCCAATACCAACACCCACACATCACACGAATCCCTTCCGGCCCCGCCTGCGGCGGCGCAGGG
>BJFP01000443.1 GCA_014189875.1 Verrucomicrobiota bacterium
TATCAGAGGCGACGAGAGGCGACGCTTGGCACAAGTTGTGGGAGCCGTTGTTCCGGGCAGAACGTCCAATGGGTTGTTGATTCAGGGGGAACAATTGCCGCTGGCGCGGTGGGTTGCGCAGATTTCACTTCTCCTTCCAAGCGAGCGCCAGTCTCGATGTACCAGCCGCAGCCCCGCTCTGCTTCACTCGATCCCGCACGAATCCATCCACTCAAAACAGCGAAGACCCTCTTTTTTCTACACTGTTTTTCTACACTGACGCTCTTTTTTCTAAAGTCCTTCGCTTTCCTGACCGAATACTCTCCATTCCCAACCATATGAAAATCCAGCCACACAAGTTGGAGGGCGTTCAACTCCCTTCAAAGGCCAAACCCAAAGCTTCCGCCGCCGCCGCCGCAGCAGCGGTGGCGGAAGACCAGACGGATCCACTCCAACTCAAGATCGGACGCAACGAAATTACGAAACAGGCGCTCAAGAACGAGCCGGCAGTGCGACCCGAGGTGGTCGAGCGCGCGAAGAAACTCGCCGCCGACCCCAATTACCCGTCGCCGGACATTCTGGCGAAGATCGCGGAGCGGTTCATCTCCGACGCGAAAAACTCCAAATAGCACGCCATGCCAATCGTCCAATTCGCCCGGAACTACCAGAAGGCCGCCATCAGCACGTCCAGCCCCGGACAGCTCGTTCTCATGCTGTTCGACGGCGCGCTGCGGGCGATGGGCACCGCGCAGGCAGGATTTCAGATCGAGTCCATCGGCCCGCGCATTGAGCAGATCAGCAATCAGTTGCTCAAGGCCCAGGCCATCCTGCGCGAACTCAAGGGCAGCCTTGATCTGCGCAACGGCGGTGAATTCGCCGGCAGGATGTGGGCACTCTACGACTTCATGCTGGATCGGCTCAGCATCGCCAACCGGAAGAAGGATCCCGAGCCGATCGGCATCGTCGAAAAGCTCCTGCGCGAAGTGCGCGACGCCTGGGCGGTAATGCTCGAAAAGAGCGCCACGGAGGCCGCGGAGGCCGCGGAGGCCGCGTGAAACCGGCGCAACGCAGGTCTGCGAAGGTTCCGGGCGACGCATTCTGGCGTCTGCTCGGGGACTACGAAGACATCAGCGGCAACGAGACCGCTGCGTTGCGCGAGCAGGATTTCGGCACCCTCGCCGCCATCCATGCCCTCAAGGCGGAAATCTTTGCGGCCATGGAGGCATCCAGCCGCCAGCCGGGGATTGACCGGCAGGAGGCGTCGCTCCGCGATCGGCTGGAAAAAATCGCCGCAGGCGAACGTTCCAACCACGATTTCATCACGCGGCTCCTCGCCGCGAATGCCGCCGAACGCAAGGCGCTCAACGCCGCACGCACCCGCATGCGCGCGCTCCAGCACTCCTACGTGTCACAGGAGCCCACACGTGTCGGGTCGCTCCTCGCACTCGGCTGATTCCATGAACACCAGCGGTCCGCCCATTCTTGTAGTGGATGACGACCAGGAGATCCTTGATGTCCTCGCGAGCCAGATCCGCCAGGGCGGGTACGTGGTGTACGTTGCGGCCAGCGCCCGCGAGGCGCTCGAATCCCTCCGCCGCATCCGCTTCGCCGCCAT
The DNA here is from genome assembly GCA_014189875.1 of Verrucomicrobiota bacterium. GTDB lineage: Bacteria > Verrucomicrobiota > Verrucomicrobiia > Chthoniobacterales > Chthoniobacteraceae > SXWH01. Next base: position 1,595 of record BJFP01000443.1, read on the forward strand.
CATCTCCGATTTCCACATGCCCGGCATGTCCGGCACCGACCTGCTCGCCAGCGCCCGCGAGATCCAACCTGGCGCCACCCGCATCCTCCTCACCGGCGTCCTCGCCATTGACGCCATGCTGGGATCCATCGAGAGCGGCCTCCTGCACCGCTTCATAGCGAAACCCTGGGCGCGCGTCGAGCTGCTCGCCGCCGTCGGCACCGCCGTCTGCCACCACCATTTGATCGAGGAAAATGAACGCCTTCAGTCCGTTCTGCACCGCACCATCGAATTCCTGAACGCTGCAAACGCCAAGATCGAGATCATGTTTGATCAGCTCACCCGGCGGGATGCCGGCACCGTCTCCGGAGCCTATCCGATCCGGGAAATGGACCCGGCAGAACTGCGCCCCGGCATGACGGTCGCCAGCGCCGTCACCAGCAGCGCGGGGCTGCCTTCGGTGGAAACCGGCGAAGCGCAGCCCCACGCCGCCATCGAGCACCTCCGCACGCCCGGCCCGAAGTCCGCCGCCGCGCGCCGAGTGCTCGTTTACGAGGGCGTGCAGAAAGTCGAACCAATCGATGCGGTACAGAGACGCTGAGGACGAACCGCGTGGTTCGCGGAATGCAGCGCTCTCCGCACACGTTCCCGCGCACAGTTCCCGCGCAAACACGCCAGGCGCAGGCCAAGATTTCCGGCAATGATCGCCGCCGCCCGCTTCCCTCTCTGCGTCTCTGCGTTTTGAAAACGGTTTAGGATTCGCAGCGCGCCGCTCTCACCGGCTCGCCACTTGGGGAGACACCCGCTGCGGCCTCGCCGCATAGTGCAGGCTGATGACCCGGAAAAGATTCCGCTTATCCTGCGCGGAAAAATAGATCAGCGCCACCGACTGATCCGTCTTCGACCATGCATAGCCCAGCATCGTCTTCAGAACGCCCGATGCGGGAGTGCGTTCGCGGATGAGCTGTCGGCCCTCGCCATGCTTCACGTCCAATTCCGCCCGCACCGTGAGCATGAAATCGTCATACGTCTTCGTGTTCCAGTCTTCCTTCCCGTACTGCAGTTCCACCCCCGTCAGCCGCCCTCCGCTGAATGAAAACAGCACCCGCTGCAAACCCTCCTGCGCGATGCCCTCCACCGTCCACCTTTCCTCACTCGGCTCTCCTGGCGACCGCTTGCTCACATGGCCGCCCGCAGTCTTCACCGCCTCCTCCACCCGCCGCACTTCCACGCCCCAAGCCAGGCCGAAGGGCGGCAAAATCTCCCCCACAGCCGGCTGTATTTTCCCCTCTGCACCTGCCGTTTTCTGCTCCGCTTCTGCGGAAAGGGCGGAAGGCACCGGCCCGAAGGCCAGAAGGACGGCAATGAAGCAATAAATCGGGAGACGCATGATTGTGCGCGCATAGCTAAAACAATGCCGTCCCCGCTATAGAATAGCGGCATTTCGCCGCCGCCTGTTTGGGGTTTCATCGGGCACCCAAAAGCAATTGCTGCCGAGCAGTCTTGGCCACCGAGACGGGCGCACGCCTTTGCCTCGTTCAGGGTTCAGTAAAATGTCCAGCCTACGTCCACATGAACCTCTCGATCGCGTCCATGTCGTGCAACACATCTGCCCAGCATTTCTTCAATT
>BJFP01000444.1 GCA_014189875.1 Verrucomicrobiota bacterium
TCGCCACCCGAATTCCGTGCTGGAGAACAGCTACCCGATCCGCCCGGCCGCACTCCGCCGCTCGCTACTTCAGCAGCTTCCCGATCTTCTCCGCGAGGTCGCCTTCCGGGTTCACCTCCACGAGCATCCCCTCCTTGTTCACGAGCCACATCGTCGGCAGCGCGGTGATGCCGAAGCGGTGCGCGATTTCGTTCTCCCATCCGCGTCCGTCGAAATGCTGCGGCCAGGCAATCTTCTTCGTCTTCAGCACGCGCTTCAGCGCGACCTCGTCCTCGTCGAGCGAGATGCCCACGATCTCGAACCCCTTCCCGTGAAACTTCTCATACGCAGCGCTCACCTTCGGCAATTCCGCCATGCACGGCCCGCACCACGTCGCCCAGAAATCCACGAGCACCACCTTCCCGCGCAACTTCGCCAAGTCCACCTCCGTGCCGTCGAGAGCCTTGAATTTCAGCTCGACCGGCTTGCTCTTCAGCTCCGCCATCGCCTTGCGCGCGGTCTGCTTCTCCTTCGCCATGTCGGCGATGCCATCGCTTTGCGCGCGATCTGCTTCTCCTTCGCCATGTCGGCGATCGCGGCATCCTTGTGCTTCGCGAGCTCGGCGAGCAGCGCCTCCACTCGCGCGGGCGCGAATTCCTCGGTCATCCCGAGGCGCAGTTCCTCCAGCGAGGCATTGTCGCCCGCGTCGGGAAAATCACGCCAGTGCGCGGCGAGCATCTTCTCCCAGTCGTCGATCTTCAGCTTCTTGTCGCCCACCTCCTCCGCCGTGAGCATGAGCCGCTGCACGCTCGCGTCGGACTTCACCTCCGCGGTCGCATCCGCCGCCGCGAGGATCGCACCGAGCATCGCGCCTGCGGATTTTTCCGCAGCGACCGGCAGGCCGGCCTGCTCGCGCAAGGGCAGGTTCACGGTCTCCAGCAGCAGCACCTTCCAGCGCAGCGGATGCTCGGGGAAGCGCGCGCGAAAATCCGCCGCGAGCCTGTCGAAACGCGCCATCTTCTTTTTCAAAATCGCGGCGAACTGCCCGGGCGTGACGACCGTGGCGTTCTCATCGTCGTCGTCGAAAAGTCCGTCGAGCTGCGAGACGATCTCCGTCGCTGTGAGCTGGCGCGACTGCTCTGCGCCGGCGACTTTCTCCGCGTGCAGCGGGCAAACGGGCACGGCAAGCGAGAGCAGGAGGAACGGGACGAAGTTTTTCACGGCGATGCGAGTATGCCGCGAAGGCGGGCGCGCGCAATGTGGGACAGGCTGGAAGCCCGTCCTACACAGCAAGCCCGAGGTTCCGCACGATGGCGGTCGTCGCGGCGGCCTTGTTCAGCGTGTAAAAGTGGAGGCCCGTCACGCCGGCCTTGAGCAGCCCACGGCACTGCTCGGTCGCGTATTCGATTCCAAACTGCGTCGCCGCCACATCGTCATCGCCGATTTCATCGAGCCTTTTCAAAAAGGGCGCAGGCAGCTTCGCACCGCACATCTCGGTGAATTTCTTCGTCTGCTTCGCCGAGGACACCGGCAGGATGCCGGGCATGATCGGCACCTTTACGCCGCGCTTCGTGAGGAATTCCTGAAAGCGGAAAAAATCCTCGTTGTCGAAAAAGAGCTGCGTGATCACGAAGTCCGCGCCTGCCGCGATCTTGTCGCACAGGAAGCCCCAGTCCGCGACCTTGCCGCCCTTCTGCGCGATGTGCCCCTCGGGAAATCCTGCGGTACCGATGCAAAATCCGCCCATCTCCTTCAGGAGCGCCACAAGCTGCGACGAATACATGAAGCCGCCCTCCGTCGCCGTCCACTCGCTCGCGCCCGCCGGCGGATCGCCGCGCAGTGCGAGGATGTTTTTCACGCCGCGCGCCTTCGCCTCGGCGAGAACGGACGCGAGTTCCGCCTTCGTCGAATTCACGCACGTGAGGTGCATCATCGTCGTGAGGCCGTGCTCGCGCTGGATGCGATCCACGATGCCGATGGTCTTGTCGCGCGTCGAACCGCCCGCGCCGTAAGTCACCGAGCAATAGTCCGGCTTCAGCGCCATCAGCGCAGGGATCGTTTTTTCGAGCAGGTTCGTCTCGCCCTCCGGCGTCTTCGTGGGGAAAAATTCGAGCGACACGGAAGGCCGCCCCGCGGCGCGGCAGGACTCGTGGATGTCGTGGATGAATCGGATCATGAAGGCGATGAGCGGACGCCAAATTGCAAATGCCGCCGCACTAAGCAATCGCCAACGCGCGCCCCTTCAGAAATATTCGCGGCGACACATCGCGACCATCTCAACAGCCGGTGGTCTGCAACATCCGAACGAAGCCGGAGCAGCACTAAGCCCGCGACGAATCCACCGAGAGCACTTCGCCCGGCTCGCATTCAAACCGCAGCGCGATCGGGCGGCAGCACACGGTGCAGTCCTCGATGGTGCCCGCGTCGCCCTGCGACGTGTCCACCGCTACCGGGAAAGCCTCGCCGCAATACGGGCACACGACTTCAGTCTCGACGATGTAGTTCATAGCAGATCACTCCTTCAGCCAGCCCCTGCTGTCGAGCCATTCGCCGACACGCACGGGCCACTCCGCAGCGGGCAGGCCGCTCTTGCGCAGGCCGGACCCGTGTCCGCCCTTCGCATAGATGTGCAGCTTGGCGTGGAGGTTGAGCTTCTTGTATTCGAGGAAGAGCAGCGCGCTGCCGCTGGAGCTGGTCGTGTTCTTGTCGTCGTGCGCGACAAAGAAGAACGCGGGCGGCGCATCGGCTGGCACGCTGAAACCCGCGCGAAATTTCGTCTTGTCATCCTGATCGCGCATCCGATCGGGGTGCTGTAACCGCGGGCGATGCAAATCCGCGGGGGTGCGACGAAACATCACCAAATTCACGAATGCCTTCACAGATCGCACGCTGCGGCATATTTTCCCCGCATGAGTGAAGAGAGCGAACCGATCGAACAGCCGCAGGGACTCGAAGTCCGCACGTATTTCGTCCGCGAGCGCAATGCGCTCGTGGCGCGCGCGGATTTCGGCGAGCTGTACGTGGACTACTACCTCCACCTCGGCCAGCTCGACCGGCGCAGCAATCCGGCGCACGACACGATGATGAAGGAGGCGCTCGCCGCCCACACGCTGCACTGCGCGTCGCGTCCGCGGAACGAGACGACGGCGTGGACGATCCACTTCAGCGATCCGCTCGTGAATGTGTTCGTCACCGGCGACAACGCGCGCGGCACGGTCGT
>BJFP01000445.1 GCA_014189875.1 Verrucomicrobiota bacterium
CGTGGTCGGAGAAGTTCGCCTCGCCGAGCACGAAGAGGCCGGGGACGTTCGACATGAGGTTGTAGTCCACCCACAGCCCGCCCATCGTGTAATGCACCGCAGGATACACGCGCATCGGCTGCTCGTAGCCGCTCTCCGCGGTGATCTGGTGATACATGTCGAAGAGGTTTCCGTACAGCGCCTTCACCTTCTCCGTACCGCGCGTACGGGCCTCGGTCTCGGAAATATTTGCACCGCCGATCGTGCCGCGGCCATAGCGGAGGATCGCGTCGCGGAAATCGAGATACACGCCGAAGCCGCCGGGGCCGACGCCACGCCCGTCGTCGCACTGCATCTTCGCAGCGCGTGAGGCAATGTCGCGAGGCGCGAGATTTCCGAACGCAGGATACATGCGCTCAAGGTAGTAGTCGCGCTCATCCTCGGGGATGTCGCTGGGCTTGCGCGTGTCGCCTTTTTTCTTCGGCGCCCAGCAGCGTCCGTCGTTGCGCAGTGATTCGGACATGAGCGTGAGCTTGCTCTGATACGAGCCGCTCACCGGGATGCACGTGGGGTGGATCTGCGTGAAGCACGGGTTCGCAAAAAGCGCGCCCTTTTTGTACGCGCGCCAGCCTGCGGTCACATTGCAGCCCCTAGCCATCGTTGAGAGGAAATAGACATTCCCGTAGCCGCCCGTCGCGAGGACGACGGCATCGGCGGAGTGAGACGAGATAGCGCCCGTCACCATGTCGCGGACGACGATGCCTTTTGCGTGACCGTCCACGATCACGAGCTCGAGCATTTCTGTGCGCGGGAACATCTGCACCGAGCCTGTTCCGATCATGCGGTTCAGCGACGAATACGCGCCGAGCAGGAGCTGCTGCCCCGTCTGGCCGCGCGCGTAGAATGTGCGCGAGACCTGCGTGCCGCCGAAGCTGCGATTGGCGAGCAGCCCGCCGTATTCGCGCGCGAACGGCACGCCGAGCGCGACGCACTGATCGATGATGTTCACCGACACCTCGGCGAGCCGATGCACGTTCGCCTCGCGCGAACGGAAGTCGCCGCCCTTCACCGTGTCGTAGAAAAGCCGGTGCACGGAGTCCCCGTCGCCCTGGTAGTTCTTCGCGCCATTGATGCCGCCCTGCGCCGCGATGCTATGCGCGCGACGCGGCGAATCCTGATAGCAAAAGCATTTCACCTGATACCCCAACTCCGCGAGCGAAGCCGCAGCGCTCGCGCCGGCGAGACCGCTTCCGACCACGAGCACGGAATACTTCCGCTTGTTCGAGGGATTGATGAGCTTCGATTCGAACTTGTGGTTTTCCCACTTCGATTCGAGCGGGCCTGACGGGATTTTGGAATCAATTCTGCCGATCATATTACTTGGCCTCCTTTGTTGCCGGGGCTGCGGTGCCGCAGCACGATGGCTCGCTTGCATCCTTCATGTGCTTCTTGTCGTAAAATCCCGCCATCACCGCGACTGGAATGCTCACGTAGCCCGCGCAAATCACCCACGCGAAAACCTGCGCACACAGCCCGAGGCAGCACGCCATTTTTTTGGTCCGCAGCCCGAGCGTCTGGAAAAGGCTCGCCGCTCCGTGGCTGAGATGCATCGCGAGCAACACCATCGCGACGATGTAGAAAATCGAAATTCCCACATTGCGGAAGCCCGCGACGATCATCCGGTACACATCGTGATCCTCGCCATTTTTCCACCCCGCGAACTGCGGGCTGATCGTGTGCGTCGTGAAATGGAGCAGGTGAAACACGATGTAGCTCAGCAAAATGATCCCGCTCAGCGCCATGAGCCGCGTGGCCACTTTCGCCTGCACGCTCGCCTTCTTCACGTAGCCCTGGCCCTTCGCCGCGCGATTTTCCTTCACGAGCATCAGCGTCGTGAAGATGTGCAGCAGCGCCACACCGAGCAGGCCGATGCGCAGCACCCACAGCCCGCCGAAGGGCAGGTGCTTCAGCTTCGTGCCGTATTCATTGATGACGTGCGGCCCGGCGAAGAACTGCAAATTGCCGATCATGTGCACGACGACAAAGCCGATGAGCATGAGGCCGGTGATGGCGACGAGGAGTTTTTTCCCGACCGAAGATCGGAAGAATGAGCAACAGCGATTCACGAGTGGTTTTTCAAAATGTGTGCGCCAACCGCTGCTGCCACACGCGCCGAAAACCGGAGGGGTCCGCGCGGACATCCGCCTCAGTTGGCGTGAGGCAGCGTGAAATGATATGCGCAAATCCCGCCGCGTTGCAACTGGCGCGAACGGCAAATTTTCAAGCGTGCGCCGAGCTCACCCGCCGCCCTTCTCCGCATCAGCGCGGAAAATGCGGATCCATTTTTCCACGTCGGACACCATCATGCCCGAGCCGATCTTGCGCTTCAGCCCGAGCCCGCCCTCGATGCCCGTGGTGCTCACGAGGCTGCCTTGCCACACGAGCGTGCAGGCCTTTCCGCCGATCGTCACCGCGTGCATTTCATAGAGCGTGAACGTCGCGAGGTAGCCGTTCGACGAATACCACGTCACGTCGAGCACCTGCCGTTTATCCGGCAGATCCGCAGCGTACACCGCCCCGAGCGAGACCGTGGCCTTCTTGTCCACGACCGAAAGATCCCAGTACGAAAACCGCGGCGTCCCCGGCGCGCCCTTCGCGGCCAGCGGCGCGAGCAGCGCACCGAAGTGCTTCGTCATCTTGCCCTCCTCGGCGAGCAGACTGCGGATTTCGCCACCTGCATCGTGCGTTCCCACGCTGCCAAGATCGCCGGCCTTGGAAAAGCGGTTCCACCTTTCGCGCAACATGCCCGAAAGAAACTGCTGCGCGGCGCCCGCAGTGCGCGTGCTGGGCATCAGCGGCACCTCGCTCTTTGAAAGCTGGATTCCGCTCGCGTCACCCATCGAGCGGATGAGCTTGGCGGTGGCGCTGTCCTTCGGATTCAGCACGAGCTTCTCGAAACCGCAGTCCTTCTCATCGTGAAAGACGTGGTGCTGGTAAACCTCAAGTTCGGAGTGCATCACCGAGTTGAATTTCAGCAGCGTCGAGTGCGTCGTCTCCAGCGGCGCATTCACGACAAACACCGCCTGGCACGACATCCCGCGGGCGATGCTCATCGAGGCATTTTTTGACGTCGCGATTTTTCCCGTGGCGAGTTCGCCCAGGTTGAGTCCATCCACGGAAACCCACGTGCGGAGCGAATCAATCGCATCCGC
>BJFP01000446.1 GCA_014189875.1 Verrucomicrobiota bacterium
GCAGTATTCGCACGGCGACCCTACTCCTCTGGAGCAGCAGGCGCTGGAACTGATGAACCGTGCCCGCAGCAATCCTACTCAGGAGGGCGTGATCCTCGATTCGGTGAACACCTGGTATTCGATCGATGCCCGGAGCCGGAAGCCGGCCTTTTTCACGAGTCTCCGCGCCCAGCTCGCGGCGTTTCCGGTGGTGCCTCCGCTGGCATTCCACCCGAAGCTGATCGCGGCGGCGCGGGCGCATTCGCAGGACATGCTCGCGCGGAATTATTTCTCGCATGTGAATCCGGAGGGCAAGGATCCGACAGCGCGCGGGGCGGCACAGGGTTACGATGTGGGCGTGGGTGAGAATATTGATGGCGGCGGCGCGTTCGTGCAGGCCGACATTTTCCACAGCCATTTCGGCTTCATGGTGGAGTACGATAACGTGGATATCGCACACCTTTACGGCCACCGCGAGAATATCCTCAGCAGCACCTACACGGAAGTCGGCGTCGGCGTCGCCGGTGCGCGCCAGGGCGGGAGAATCACGCATGACTTCGGCGGCCCGGATGACTCCGGCGGCCCGGCCCGCACCTACATCCTCGGCGTGGCCTACAATGATGCGAACAGCAGCGGCAGCTACGACGCAGGCGAGGGCCTCGCGGGCGTCACGGTGACGCCGGACAGTGGCAACTGGTTTGCCGTCACCTCCACATCCGGCGGATTCGCGATCCCGATCGATCCGGTCCAGACCGTCACAGACACAATCTCCGTACCTTTAAACCTCCGAGTGGCAACATGGCCACAGGTAAAGCCCTACGACGACGCTTATCGGCAACAGCAGATCGCGGCTGCACCGACGGTCACCGTGAACCTCGTCTGGAGCGGCGGCCCCCTCAGCGGCACAAGGACCACAACCGTCACGATGAAGCGCCCCGTCCTTCGCAACTACACGATCGTCGGTACAGACAATTATATTGTTTACGAGAGGAGCATGGTGACTTCGCAAAGTGTGAAGGCCGACCTGACCTCGGCCAGCACCGGCGGAGGCGGAGGAGGAGGCTCGGTCGGCGGCACCCCGCCCCAGACCAGCGCTTCACCGAAGGATCTGAACGGCGACGGCAAGGGCGACCTCGTTTTTCAAAATCGCGCGGGCCAGCTCTACGCGTGGTTCCTCGACGGCACCGGCAGCGCGATCAATTTCGCCACCGGCAGCGGCCTGAAGCCCGGCTCGAATTTCCTCTACGCCGGCGGCTTGGGCAACTGGCGGCTCGTGGCACGCGCCGACCTGAACAACGACGGAATCCCGGATCTCATTTTCCAAAACAACGTGGGCCAGATCTACGTGTGGTGCCTCGACGGCACCGGGAGCGCCGTGTCGGGCAACGGGAGCGGCCTGAAGGTCGGCGTGAGTCCGCGTTTCCTCTACGGCGGCGGCCTCGGCGACTGGCGCGTCGTCGCCTGCACGGACATGAACGGCGACGGCAATGCCGATCTCGTCTTACAAAATGCCGCCGGCCAGATCTACCTTTGGCTCCTCGACGGCACCGCGAACACCATCAATTTCGCCACCGGCGACGGACTCAAGCCGGGCTCGAAATTTCTCTACAGCGGCGGCCTTGGCGGTTGGCGGATCGCGGCATGCACGGACGTGAACGGCGATGGAATCCCCGATCTCGTCTTCCAAAACAGCGCCGGCCAGATCTACGTGTGGACTCTCGACGGCACCGCAACCACCATCAATTACGCCACTGGTGCCGGACTCAAGCCGGGATCGAAAATGACCTTCACCGCCGGCCTCGGCGACTGGCGTCTCGTCACCTGCACAGACATGAACGGCGACGACAACCCCGATTTCGTATTCCAAAATGGTGCTGGCCAGATCTACGTGTGGCACCTCGACGGCACCGTGAACCCCATCAATTTCTCCACCGGCACAGGCCTCAAGCCCGGCTCGAAGCTCCTCTACGGCAGCGGCCTCGGCGACTGGCGCGCCCGCTGACGGCAGCCGCTGGACTGCGCCGGTAGGCAAACACGGACGGTCGCGGATGATGACAGCCAAATTATTTGCGCAGCAGCCTTTCATCCATATCGTCCCGGCCCCATGCGCAAATCCACGGCTCCCCTCCTGCTGTTTCTGACTCTGTCCCACTCGCTCTTCGCCGCCACCGACGTCCCCACCGTTCAGACGCCGCTCGCAAACACCAGCGTGCCGATGAACACCGGCATCCCGGCCACTGACCTTACGACCACATTCACAGTCCCGGGCGTTACGAATGCAATCGTCCAGATGCAGATGGCATGGGGCACTGCAAACAAGGGCACGGTGAACATCCAGATGGCCCCGGCCTCCGCGCCGAACACCGTCACGAATTTCCTGAACTATGTGAACGCCGGAACGTACACGAACACCGTCGTTCACCGCTCGATCGTGGGAACGCCGCCGGCTGGATTTTCGATCATCCAGGGCGGTGAATTCCAATGGCCGGCCTTCGGCACGGTGGCCACGAACGCACCGATCAACATGGAGTTCAGCCTCGCCAATACGCGCGGCACCATCGCCATGGCGCGCACCTCCGCCCTCAACAGCGCCACCTCCGGCTGGTTTTTCAACGTGATTGACAACACCGGCGTCTTCAACTCCGGCAATCAATACGCCGCATTCGGCACCGTAATCGGCAGCGGCATGACCGTCGTGGACGCCGTCAATGCACTCCCCACCTACGACGCCACATCGCTCAACGCCGCGTTCACGAACTACCCGCTCTCCGGCTACACAAACCCGCCCGGCTACGTGAATGCCAACTCCGTCCGCGTGACTAATGCCTTGGTGGTGCCGCTCTTTCCCTCGACCCTGGTCGTGGATGTGACCTCCAGCTCCACCACAAGTAACATCGTCACAGTCTCGAACCCGCCCGCCGGCTTCCAAGTCGGGGCGGCTTTCCTCGGCACGAAGGTAACGGCCATCGCGGGGAACCAAGTCACCCTGCTGAACAATGCGGACCGGAGCATCAGCGTCCAGACTTCGGTTTCCGCCAGCAAGGCCGGTGAGACATCGGTCGTGAGCTTTTCGCTGGCTGTCAATAACCCCGCGCTCGTCACCGCCTCACTAGCCGGATCCTCACTAAACCTCTCGGTGAAAAGCAACCGGGGCGGCTTTGCCGACATCGCCGTGAACGCCACCGACACCAACGGGA
>BJFP01000447.1 GCA_014189875.1 Verrucomicrobiota bacterium
CCGATATAGGGCCGCAAAGTGCATATAAGCGCCCAGTCGCGTACCAAGATGGCCCTGGTGCGGCATAAGGTCGCCACGTAGCACGGAATCAAACTGTCTTGTCACGCCGGGAAACTTCCCGGCCGCGATCATCTTCCTCACCTCCAGCATCCCGTCCCCGAGCGGCACCAGGAAGACGACTCGCTTGCCCGCCTTGGCATTGACCTCGTCCACATAGGCCTCCTGCTGTTTGCGCCACTTTTCCATCTTGACCTGCATTTCCGCGAGGTCCGTTTGTTCATACTCCTCGGGCAACTTGATGTCGTTTCGTCCATCATGCGCCAGCCAAGGCATCTGAATGAAGACGCCGCGAAAGTTGGGATTGTGCTTAGGGCCGAGTTCCACGAGCGTCGGCAGAAAATTGGGGAACTCCTCCCCCTGACTGTTTTGCCATACGTAGGCGTCGATTTCGCCCTTTTTGAGCAGCGGCGTCAGGTCCTCAATGCGGCCGCTGTTGAGACCATGCTTGTTGAGTTTGATATGGCCGGTGATGCCAGCCGCCTGACACAGCGGCGTGGAGTTTTCGGTGGACCAACTGTGCCCGCCGCTCATCACTCGAATGCCTGCGGGTACATTCTTGGCTTCTTTGGGCTTCACGATCGTCATGTAGATGACACGTTCGCGGCCGAGGAAGACCTCTTTGGGAAAGTTGGGATCCGCTGCCTCCTCGCTATTGGCTCCGAGCTTGGCCTTGGCATTTTTCGCGAAAGCCTTCTCGTAAAGGTTCAGACGCCGCTCGGTGCCCAGATAACCGACCAGGACCGCCTCGCCCGTATCTTTCCAATCGGCGAGCCAGGCCGGCTTCTTTGCGATGGCGGCGTCGTGCCCGACATAGACGGTGGCGTCGGCGCTGAGGGTGAATTCCAGAAGCGTTTCACCCCTGAAGTTCACCGAATGATTGTCCGGCACGATCCAGTCGCAGCCCCTCACCAGGCTCGGAACTTTGCCCACCGCGGTCGCGTGGTACCAATGGGTCGTGCAGTAGGTGTCTCCCTCCTTGAGATTGCCGGCGATCTTCCATGCTTTGACTGCGGGATTGTCGGAAGCGACGACCGTGTTGTGTTTCGGATCGTGGACGACCAGATCGGTGATGAGCCCAGAAGGGAGTTTCACCTTCTGCTCGGGCAACTCATACGGCATAGCCCGACTCGACTCTTTCCAGGCTTCGGCGCTGGCCTTGTCGGGCATCCAGTTCGCCTTGGCCTTGTTGCCATCGTACTTGGAGTGCTCTGCGACCGTCAGCGACTGGAGATTGCCCAACAAACCCGCATCGGCGGGGATCGTCTTGAGTTTGGGAGCACCCTTCGTCAGATCAATGTCCCTGGGCAGTCTTTGAGCGAGAACGGATTCCAGCCAGGGAATCGCGACTTTCGGCGTGATGAGATTGCCATGCCCAGCTTTGGGGAGACAGAAGTAGGTCCACGGTGCGTTTCGCCGACGGCCAAACTCCAGAAATCCGTACGCCACCACGGAACCCAGAACGCCATCGTGCTCACCAATTTGCATGAAAATCGGAACGTCCAGCGCTCCTGTGATGTCCTGAGGGATCAATTTTTCATCTTGTTTTTCTCCTTCCTTGGGAAGTGGTCGGCGGTTGAAATTGAAGTCATCGTTGCCCTTGGCGAAGGGGGCCACCGGCTGTGCTCCCAGCACGGCCAGAACCCGGTCCGGGTGTTTGTTCGCGAGCATGATGCTGTGATAGCCGGTCGAGGAAAGCCCCGTCAGGATCACCGGAGCGTTGGCGAGTTCCGGGCGCCCAAGTTCGGCGCTGATCTCCGGCAGAAGATTGACGTCGAGGGTCCCGTCACACCAAGCGATACCGTTGCGTTCCAGGAAGTCTTGCCAGGGGTTCGGCTTTAGGCCTTTGACGACGCCATCTTCAAACAGTCCGGGCCATTCCTGAAGAATAATGCCACGAAGCGGCTTCTTCTCCGGCGCCCAGGCGTAATTCCACTTCTTGGATTTTGAGGGAACGGGCTTAGCCTGCGGCGGATCCTGGGCCATGGTGCTCGTGGCCCACCCGAGGAATCCGCAAAGACTCAGAATCCCAGCGATGACTTGTGATCGAAACATGTTTACCTTCGCTTTCTTTGAAAGGGGGTTACTTGGTCTTGGTTACGCCCGTATACGGATACTTCGACACTGTCTCCCAGGCGATGTTCTGGAGGATTGCCCGTTGCTCGTCGGTGATGCCTTCCATCGACTGGGCACCGGGGCCTTTGCCGCCGCCGCCGTAGCTGACCTTCGAAAAGTCAGGCTTCATCCCCACCGGCGAGACGCCGTACATCGTGGCGACATTGCAGTAGGCCGTCAGTGCCAGCACGTGTCGATTGGAGTGCATGTTGAACTGCGTCCACAGGTCGGCCGGGTCGGTGATACCGGGAAACTTCCCGTCGGCGACCATCTCCACCAGCTTCATCGTGGCCACGGCGACGGGTGAGATCAGCACAACCTGCCGACCGTGTTTCGCATTAATGGTATCAACCAGCTTCTCCAACTCTTTCAACGGCTCACCGGCGGAGCCCTGTTTAGTGGCTGCCACTTCGAGCGTCTTCTTGCCGTCCTTCGGTTCCTGACCGCGGGGCCAAAGGTACGTCTGCCAAACGATGCGGAACTTCGGGTTGTTCTTGACGCCAAGCGCAGCGAAGCCGGCCAGCGTCGAGTCTTCGACTCCTAGGTGATTCTTCCAGGTTTCCGCGCTGGGATAGCAATGCAGTGTGCCGATCAGCATCACGTCGATCTTTCCCTGTTCGACAGGATCTAGGCGGCCTTTCTGAATCGACTCCATTCCTTTGAGGAACCCATGCCAGGTGCCGACGTAGGGGGCGTCCACGGACTTGTGCCCTTCGATGTTCGCGGCCTTTACAACGGCATCGGTCACGTCGCCGTTGACAAGAAGCATGTAGGCGACGCGGCCGCCTGCCGGCGGTTTCGCATCTTGAGCGGTAAGCCGGGGCGACCATGCATGCATCGCACAAAGGGCCAGACATTGGATAACGAAAGAGACTCGGTTCATAGGTTTGATTTTCTTCAGGTTTTTTCAGGTTGGTTTAGAGGCGGGAACTGCACGAAATTGTTTTTCGCCCGCCGCACCGGAAGCGGTCAGAACGCGGACGGGCGT
>BJFP01000448.1 GCA_014189875.1 Verrucomicrobiota bacterium
AAAAGCAGGATCCGACCGAGGAGGTGCAGGGCAAATCCGCAATCGCGAAACTTGTTGCGAAGGCCGAGGAGATCCGGGATTCGCTTGCCGGAAAATCCGGGCAGGACGCGCAGGGCGGGCCTGCGCTAAAGCCGAAGCAAAACGTGAAGGAGAAGCTGCTCTCGGCGAAGGAATCCGTGCTCAAATTCGCGTCGGCGGTCATTGACAAAAAGGACGCTGACGGAGCGAAGACGGTGAGCGCGCTCGGCAAGCTTGGCGCGATCTCGACAGTCCTCGCGGACGTGACGGCGAAGCTCGTGCCGCTCGGTCCCACGCCGGCCGATGAAAAAAAGCCCGACGAAAGTTTTGGCAATGGCAACAAGGCGACGACCAAAAAGACGCCGCCAGGCTGAACGACCTCACGGTGGCACTCCGCAAGGCTTCGGCAGCGACGAAAGGCTCCTCTCTCGGCGCAGGTGTCGCCGCGATGAGCCTGCACACCCTCGTCGCGAGCCTCGGCGCGCAGTCCGCTTCCGAAGATGCGGAATCGTTTTCCGACCGGGCGGTTTCCGAACCGGACGAGCCAGCGGTGCTGAGGAAAAAAACCGTGCTGCGATCGCAGGCTGCGCCGGCGGAATTTCTCGGCGCGCTCGGCATCCGCCCGAGGAACACGGACGGCAGGAAGGGATCGGCGCCGCGCGTTGCAGAGCTGCCCGTGCTTGTACTCACGATTCGGAGCGACCGGCTTTTCCGATGGGACTCCGCAGAGCTGCGAAAGGGTGCCGAGCTAGCATTGCGCGAGGTGGCCAGCGTGCTGATCTGCCGTGCAAATCATCCGGTGATCGTCCGCGGCTGCGGCGACGGCTCGGGCGATTCTGGCGAGGATGCGGTGCTCGCCGTGCAGCGCGCCGAAGCCGTCCGAAACTGGCTCGTGGCCTACGGCTGCATCCCGGCGAAGAACACTTCAGTCACCGCATCCGTCCCCGAGGAGCCCGCGGCATCGGGAAAAAAACCGAAGGGCACCGCAGCCGAGTCGAATGCAGGCAAGGAGCGGAACGTGACCATCGTGCTGCCGCTGATTTCAGAATTTGCATCAGGCATCGCGGGGCAGTGAGATTTTTCTGCCGTCGCAGAAAGTCAGCGCGCACGCAGCGCGCGCCCCTGCGAAATCAAGGTGCCCGGCCGTGCCGCGTGCGTCCCGCGAGCGCGCGGTTCAGCGTGAGTTCGTCCGCGTGCTCGAGGCCGCCGCCCGCGGGCAGGCCCTGCGCGATGCGCGAGACGGTGACGGGAAAGGGCTGGAGCAGTTCCGCGATATAGTTTGCCGTCGCATCGCCCTCCACATCCGTGCCGAGCGCGAGGATGACTTCGGAAAAATGTGCGTCCTGCACGCGTGCGATCAGCGACGCGATGCGCAGATCGTCCGGACCGATGTGATCGAGCGGCGAGATGCGGCCGCCGAGCGCGTGATAGCGTCCGCGGAAGACGCCCGTGCGCTCCAGCGGCAGGATGTCCGTCGGCTGTTCGACTACGCAGAGCAGCGCGTTGTCGCGATCGGGCGCGGCGCAAAATTCGCACAGTGGCTCCGTCGTGAAAAATCCGCACTGCGGGCACGCGTGGACGTGTTCGCACACCGCGACCACGGCCGCCGCGATGTCGCGCGGCCGCGCGTCGCGCGACTGCACCATCCACAGCGCGATGCGCTCGGCGCTGCGCGGGCCGATGCCCGGCATGCGCTTCAGCTCCGCGATGAGCGCGCGGATCGCGGCGGGATATTCGACGCGTTTCATTGGCGAGGCCTCACAGCCGCGAATTGCTCCAGCCCAGCACCGGCAGGCCCTGCTGCATCTGCTCAATGCGGCGGATGTAAAAATCCACCGCGCCGTCCGAACCGTACTTGTCGCGTGTTTCCCGAAAGGCCGCGAGCGCGCGGTCGAGCAGGTTCTCGCGGAAATAGACGACGCCCTTCCAATACAGATCACGCCGCGCGCGCTGCGGCTCGGAGAGCTGATCCTTGTGCGTGATGAGTTCATACACCTCCTCGCGGCTGCTGCCGTCGGGATAGCGCTGGATGTTTTCCATGGGGCGCACCTCGACGGCCTCCTCCGCCAGGCCGAAAGTCCGCGTTCCGATGAGCGTGCGTGTTCCGTAGATCGAGTTCGCCGCGCACAGCCGCCGCGCAAATTCCACCGGCTCGCCTGAAACGCTCAACGCGCCGAGCCGCCGCGAGCCGTATGCCGCAAAGATCACCTCGCCGCTGTTGATGCCGAGCCGCCAGTCGAAGACCTTGCCCCACTTGTCGAGGCACGCGCGGTTCAGGGACTCCAAGTGCGCGGTGAGATCGAGCGCCGCCTCGCACGCGATGCGCGCATGGCCGGGGTCCGGCAGCGGCGCGCCGAAGACCACGCGCAGGCTCTCGCCATCGCACTCGTCGAGATACGCGCCGCGCCCGACGAAAAAGTCCGCCGCATTTTCGAGAAAGGCGTTCGTCATCGCGACGTAGTTGTCCGTGTGCATCGTCGCAAGCAGTTCCTCGTGGTTGATGATTTCGCACACGACCACGGTCGCCTCGCGCAATTCGCCATCGAAATTTAGCCGCGCATTTCCTTCCAGCAGCCGGGAGAAAGTGCGCTGCGACACGCGGTCGCCGAGCAGTTGCTGTAGCGTCTGCTTTCGCCGCCCGGCTGCGCTCCTCGAAAAGCCGAACGCCGCGCCCGTTGCCACGACGATCGCGGTGATGCCCGCGAACGGCGAAAAAAACGCGCCGTGGAGATTCGCGACCCACACCGCGGCCACCGTCTCCGCGAGCGCCGCGAGCACGATGCCGAGCTTCAGCGCGATGCGGTTCAGATCGATCGTCGTCCACGCGATGCCGGCCGAGATGAGCAGGACGAGGAAATATTGCAGCGGGCGCTCGACGACGGGCGGCGACGGGCGGCCGAGGAAATTTGCGAGCGACGCATCGAGCCGCGCAAACGCGTGCAGCTCGAAAAGCCCAGCCACGAACAGCACGGTGAGGGCTCCGCAGATCAAAGTGGCCTTGAGGTATCGCACGCGCTTCCATGTATCATGCGCCGTTCGCCCCGCGCAACCCTCGCGGTGTGTGAGTGGGACGGGCAGTCCGACCACGACAGCAGGGGCGGCCATCCCACAGGGCTCCGGCACGCTCCCGCGCGCGT
>BJFP01000449.1 GCA_014189875.1 Verrucomicrobiota bacterium
ATCAAACGATTTGATGCCGAACAACGCAATGCAGCGGACTCGCGATAAAATCGGTCGGTGTGGATAATCCCTTGGTCGCGAGCCGCTGATTGCCAACGTTCGCCGGCCATGTTGAACTGGAGATTCATGATGACTGGGAATGTCGGTCGTGAACTTTCGAACGCGAAGCGATCCGCGGGCTTCCGTTGCGATGTTGCGGCGATCCTCTTAGCGACCGTCGTGATGCTCTGCGGCTCTCGAGGTGCGGCGACCGCAGACGAGTCCGACAAGGAGGCCTCCGCCAAGCCATCGCAGGAGGCCAATGAGCCGGCGGCTGTAGCCACGCTCCGCGTCCGGAAAATAGACACCGATGACGAGTGCGACGAGTATCGCAAGACGCAGCTTCAGCTAATCAAGAGCCCGTTCGTTCTCGCGTCGGCCCTTCGCGTGCCGGGCATCTCGAACCTCGAGGCGCTTCGTGCGGAGAAAGATCAGTTAGGCTGGCTGCGAGAACGTATCCAGGCTACTGCCCCTCCGGACTCCGACGTCTTGCAGATCCGCATGCGCGGTGCAGATCCAAAAGAGTTGCAGCAAATCGTCAACGCTGTGGCCCAGGCCTACCTGACGGATGTAGTCAACAAACCAAAGGTCGATGCGATCACACTGCTCAACATGAAGCAGGCGAAACTCAATGAGCTCATCGCCGAGCTAGAGGCCTTAAAAATGAAGGCAGACTTGCCCGCCAACGGGAATGCCGACGGCGAGGCACGGCGTAAACATATTGAGCAGCTTGAGGTCATGTCCGGCCAGATGGCTCTATCGATCCAAGCGTCGGCGGTCGAAATCCAATCGCTGTCTCGCGTGGAGTTCATCGACGAGACCAGCGTCGGGGACGGTTCGGCCAAATCGCCCTTGCCGCGATGAGGCCGCCGAACGAAGCGATGCAGCGGACTCGCGAACAAGCCGGTCGTTTTTGGTAAGCCTTTTCCGCGAGCCGCTGATCGCGGGTGTTAGGTGATATGACGACAGAGTCGTTTGAGATCCATCGCGCAAGAGTTCTGCGCAACGGCGCTGATGGCGGTTTTGCGTATGCGTCCGGGCGTTGCGATTATCAGGGTGAGGATGTTCCGGTGTATGTGTTCATGGCGGAAAAGGCAGATGAGTCGCTTTTGGAATCAAAGGTATCGACGCCGTTCTCCGTAGTCTCGCACAGGCACGATTTCATTGTCGGAATCGGCTTGTCGCTCTGGGATTGCCACTTCTCCTCGTAGCGACGCTGAGCATGGAATGGTTGTCCTGCCCTTCGCTTTACAGTGCCGCAGTACCACCCGTGTTCGTAAAGTGCGGGTCGAATCCTGGGCGCGGGGGCAGGCGGTTCCTGGCTGGCTTCGACTGCGAGAGCGATCTCCAGCACGGCAAGTCGATTCATTCCCAGTTCACAACGTAACGCAGCACCTAACCACCCGATGCAATGGACTCGCGATGAAGCCCAGCGGCGTGGATAATCTTTCGGTCGCGAGCCATTGATCGGGGCCGTTATGTGAGGGTGCAATGAAAATCCTTTCTGACCAAATCTTTGCTGGAACCGGCGTGGACCGCCACGGTGATGCGATCAGCGAAACCGAGTTGATACAACTTTTTGAGCAGGTCCCAGACCCGTACGTAATGTATGCGGACCACAACCCAGGCGCACGTCCATTCTCGCGCTCGTTCAACAAGCGGCTTCAGCGACTCGCCAACGGCAACCTTGCGATCGTATGCGACGTCGAGGTCTACGACGAGGACGCGATGGCAAAGTATGCCGGGTATAGCATCTCGTTCACGCGCAACACATACACCATTGATGAAACCCGTGTGCCCGAGATTCACGTTCGATTCAACCCTCGGTTGTTTCGGACGGAGGATTTGCATCGCCTTGTGGAGATGTCTGAGCCCACCTTGCAGCTGAATGCGAGCGAGATATACCAAAAGGCTCTCGACATCCCATTGCTGATCTTCATCACGTGCGCTGCCGGAAGTGTGTTTAGTGGCTTCTTTAGCGCAATGGGCAAAGACCTGTACGAGGCAACCCGGACGTTTCTCACGACAGCCGGACGGAAGGTGCGGGAGGAACATGGCGAGGACTTAGGGTGCCAGTTCTCGTTTGTGGCATCACACCTGCCACGAAGGCCGCAGGTGCTGGTGTCCGTATCGACAGAAATGATCGAGCGACTGGTAGCCCTGAATGTTACTGATGCGATGATCATCGCGGAGTTGGCCAAGCATTACGCCCTCAGTGAAGTCGCGCGCGCTTCACTCGTACTCGTCGATGGAACCCCAACGTGGCGTGTAGAGTATGTGATGGACTCATTGGACTCTGTCCCACGGCTCGGAAATGGGGACACATAACAAAGCCTTGCAGCAGAATCGCGATGAGGTCCTGCGGTATAGAGAATCGATCGGCTGCGATCTGCTGAAGGCGGTCGTTCGGGGCATGGAGCAGCGCTTCCGGTGGGCAATTTGTGAACCTCGATCAACGTAGCCATGCCTGAACTCAGTCGCTTTTACGGAATCATCATTCGCATGTATTGCGAGTTGGGGCCGCATCACTCACCCCATTTCCACGCCTACTATGGCGACCATGAGGCCGTTTACGGCCTTGACCCCATAGAGTTGCTCGCTGGGAGTCTCCCCCGTCGGCAAGCTAGACTGGCGGAGGCTTGGGCCGAGTTGCATCAGTCGGAGTTGGTTACCGATTGGAGCCGGTTGCAGGCCGGGGCAGAACCTTTGCCGATTGATCCGCTTCCGTAGGTGCCAACATGATTCATGCTCTTCATCGCGTCACGGAGTTCCATGTTGTTGGTCCGCATCGCCTGCGAATCGCGTTTCGTGACGGCATGGTGCGTGAAATCGATTTTCGGCCGGTCCTGGCCGGATCGCTGTATGGCCCTCTCCGTGATCCAAGCCTTTTCAATCAGGTTCGGTTAGACCCCGAGGTTCACACCCTCGTGTGGCCGAATGGCGCGGATTTTGATCCGGCCACCCTCCATGATTGGCCGGATCTGCTTCCCGCCATGGAAGAGCGTGCACGGACATGGGATTCGGAGGGCGCCCCGAACCAAGCGATGCAGCGGACTCGCGATGAAGCCAAGCGTTGTGGGTGATCGTGTGGGCGCGAGCCGCTGATCGCCATCGTT
>BJFP01000450.1 GCA_014189875.1 Verrucomicrobiota bacterium
TTTTTCGACTGCCACTTCATGCCGCCGCGCTTCCATTCGTCGCGTGCGGCGGCGTGGCTGCGGAGTTTGTCGTCGTCGTCCACGCCGTGCTGGTAGCCGCATGACGGGCAGATTTCCGAGGATCCGCCGCCGGTGAGGCTGCGCGGAGGTTCGGTGAGCTTTGGAAAGCCGCAGACGGGGCAGACGTTGTTCATTGTGAAATCCATGGCGGAGTCTGAATCGCGCGGCCCGGCTGGCGTTGCCAGTAGCCCGGGCTGTCGGGGCGGAAATATGTCTTCGTCGTGCCGTCACGATTGAACGATGCGAACGCGCGCGTCTTCGGATCGAACACGCGCACGGTGCCGTCGGTATCGAGCTTCATCGGCAGATGCTCCGTGCTCGCGCGCTCGCGAAAGCGCCACGCTTGCGCCGCGTAGTCGTCCTGCGACTTCGCGGAAAAATCCGCGCCGTGCCGCGCGAAGTGATCCGGCAGCGAGCCGACGTTGCCCCACGTCTTTCGAGTCGCGGGCGCGTCGCGGACAACCGCATTTTTCGCGACCGGCGGGAGGGGTGTCGCCGTCGGAGCGGCCGGTTTGGAAGTGAGTCCCGTGATTTTTTGAAGCAGCGTTTTCTTCGGCGGTGAAGCCGGTGCATCGGGCTGTGGAGGCGCTGCATTTTTCGCTACAGGCGCAGTGCCGCTGGCGATGAAGCTCCCGGTCGTCAGCTCATGCCGCGAGGTGCCGAGGCTGTAGAAATATTTTGTCCCCGGCTTCAGCCCGCGCAGAGTCAGCGTGTGTTCGGTGCCGACTGCGTCGGTCGCGGACTGATCGAGCCTGTCCTGCGCGAGTCCGAAGCGCACGCGCCCGCCTGCGGCGCTGTCGAGTTTCCAGCGCAGTGTCACTGTGCCGTCGGTAGCGGGTGAGATTTCCGGAGGAGCCGTGAGATTCACCGCGCGCAAGTCGCACGCCGCGCAGAGCAGGAGGAAAACGAGGAGCAGTCGTCGCATCATGGTGCGCAGGGTAGGGCAGGCGGGTGGCGCGATGCGAGAGCGGACAATGGCATCCCCAGCGCGGGCGTTCCCTCGCGCAGATACTCGAGCGTCTCACTCCACCACGGGTCACCGCCCCCTGCATGAACAACGAGCTTTTCTGCCCGATGAAAAGTGCGCGCTCTCGTGCCGCAGCCGAACCGGAAAAGTCGCAGCAGCCGCGTCCGCCGGCCGCTTGCGCGCTGTGGAGGGCGAGTTGCGGGAGCCGGATCTGTGGGGGCTGAGATGGCACCATTGATTGCGGTGAGGAGGGTATCCGCGCTGAATGGCTTGCTGAGCACCTCGCGCAGGTTGAGCAAACGCAAATCCACGGCGCGGGAGTCATCGGCATAGCCGGTGCGGCGGATGAAGGCGTCGTTGACGAAGAGAATGCCCGGCCCCGGCCCATCCCGCGGTTCGGCCTCGGTGATGACTACGATGTCGTTCAGCCGCGCCACGCAGGTCACCAGCAGCCTGAGTTGTGCATCCGCCATTTTCCGTTCGGTGAGATCGGTGAACATGGTTACCATCATCGGCTCCGATTCGCCGGCCCCAGGCGCTTCATCCGATCTTTCAGAAGATAATCGCTCGTGCGCAGCATCTCGAGCGCACGTGGCCCGCTGAATTGCGGCCCCGGAGGTCGCGTCCCACCTCGCGTTTCACCGGCGCGTCGCACCTATTGCCACCGTGTCGCTGGTGAGTGCTTGGTTGCCTGATTATTTTTGCAGTCGCTAAGTGCGACTGTTCCGTGCGGTAATTCTGCGGAGAAACATGCTCCCCCGATTTGCCATCCTCTTTGCCGCCGCCGGAAGCTTCGCATTCGCCGGGGCGATTGATTTCAGCAGGGACATCCAGCCGATCCTTTCGGAGAACTGCTACCACTGCCACGGGCCGGATGCGAAGGGGCGGAAGGCGGAGTTGCGGCTCGATCAAAAGGAAGGCGCGTTGCGAGTGCAGGATGGCGTGGCGGCGGTGAAGCCGGGCGACAGCAAGGCGAGCGCGCTCATCGAGCGCATCTTCACGACGGACGAGGACGATGTGATGCCGCCGAAGAAATCCAACCGCACGCTCACGACTGCGCAGAAGGAACTGCTGCGCCGATGGGTGGACGAGGGCGCGAAGTGGGGCGAGCACTGGGCGTTCGTCGCGCCGAAGCGTCCGGCGGCGGTGGAGAAAAGTGCCCAGTTGTCAGTGCTCAGTGTGCAGACTGGCGGTGCGAAACTGGGCGATGGGCACTGGGCGATGGGTAATAATCCCATTGATGCTTTCGTGCTCGCGCGGCTCGCGCAGGAGAAGCTTGCGCCGTCGCCCGAGGCTCCGCCGGAAAAACTTTGCCGACGGCTTTACCTCGACCTCACGGGACTGCCGCCGACGCCGGAGGAACTCGACGCATTTCTGAAGTCGGCGACGAGCAAACCGCAAACTGCAATCGAGGCGCTCGTGGACAAGCTGCTCGCGTCGCCGCGCTACGGCGAACGCATGGTGTGGGAGTGGCTGGAGGCGGCGCGGTATGCGGATACGAACGGCTATCAGGGCGACCCGACTCGCGCGATGTGGTTCTGGCGCGACTGGGCGATTTCGGCGTTCAACGCGAACATGCCATTCGACAAATTTACGATCGAGCAGATCGCCGGCGACCTGTTGCCGGAGCCGAAGCACGAGCAGCTTGTCGCGACGGGCTTTCACCGGAACCACATGATCAATGGCGAAGGCGGGCGCATCGCGGAGGAGTCGCGGGTGGACTATGTGCAGGATCGCGTGGAGACGACGGGCACGGTGTGGCTCGGGCTCACGTTCAATTGCTGCCGGTGCCACGACCACAAATACGATCCGTTCTCGCAGCGCGAATACTACCAGCTCTCGGCGTACTTTAACTCGATCGAGGAGAGCGGCGGGAACGATGCGGGCGGGCTCGCGAAGCCGGTCATCACCTTTGCATCCGAAGCGCAGAAGCAGCAATTCGCGGTGCTGGATCAGAAGGAAAAGGATGCGAACAAGGCGCGCGCGGCATTCGAGAAGCGGCTCGCTGAGGATCAGTTGGCGCTCGAAAAGGTGCTGCTCGGGAAGGATGGGAAACTGCCCGAAGCAAAGTGGCATCCGCTCACGCCGGACGGAATTAGCAGCGCGAATGGCGCGACGCTC
>BJFP01000451.1 GCA_014189875.1 Verrucomicrobiota bacterium
AGAGTGTGACTAGATGACCTGCTTCAAGCCAACTCCAACGAGCGCGCTGCGGAACGTCGCAGTGGTGGACGACGTGAGCAGCTTGCCTTGGATGTAGCGGCGACAGTTGCGCGTGTCGAGCGCGACGCTCACCGTGCCGCTGTCGGCGGTGATGGCGGCGAACGTCGGCAGGCCAGCGGTCGCGGCGAACGTGGTGTTGTCCGCGCTGTCAAGGATGGAGACTTGCAGCGAGTTCGCGCCGTCAGCGGCTGCGCCCGCGTGCGTGAAGATGAGCTTCACGTTGTTGATGTAGTCCTGCAAGTCAACACCGGCATACGTCTGCGTGCCTGCGGCGACGAGAAGATTGACGGCGGGGACGAGCGAGAACGCTGTGAGTGAACCGTTGAGGTCGGATTGTGTGGCCATTGTGTTTGGGTCTGTTGGAGTGGTTGCTTGCGGCTAGGACTACGTGGTGGAGATGCTGAACGATTTGGCGTGCCGGATGGCAACGTCGGTAAGTTGCTGCATCACGATGCGGACTTGGCCCTGCATGGAGAGCGAGTAGGGGTCAACGATCACTTCGTTGCTCGCCCAGTCGCCAATGATGAGGTCGCTCCAGTTTCCGAAAATAACACTCGGAAGCGTGGTCAGTTGGTTCGTGGCGCGGGCGGTGTAGCCGTTCACCATGTCGCCTTTCCAGACCGGGTTGCTGTTCGTGCTGCTGATTTCCGCGATGAGCTTGGAGTTAGCCTTGGCCTGCACGCTGGTCAGATAGCCGAGGCTTCCCATGTCCGCGTTGTTGAGCGCGACGTTCGTCTCGAACTGAACCGCGTTCGCGTAGGTCATGCTGTTCGCGCCCGCCAGCGTGACGCTGGTGGATTTGTTCGCCGTGCCGTAGATGCCGAGCGGCTCGCCGGAAACGCCGGAGCCTTTGAGGGCCGCGCGGTCTTTCTCGATGGCGAGCACGGTCATCAGGTCATTGCGAACGAAGTTCTCCACGTCCTGCGAGGACTGCGCGAGAAGCTGATACGTGAATGCGGTCGCACCGGCGAGGCGGTGCGGCGTGAGCGAGACCTGGCCGACCGTCTGCGCGCTGGCGGTGATGGTCGCATCTTCGGACAACCACGAAGCGGTTGCGCCGCCCGTCTGCGAGGGAATGGCGAGGTTGCCTTGCAGTCCGGTCAGCACGCGAGCGCCGAGGGCGACAACGTGCATCTTGTTCCGGTAAAGCTCGATGAGCGACTGGCCCTGCGCGGAGGTATCCACGAAAGCGCCGGCTGCGCTGAACACGTTGGTTGTCAACGCGCGGGACTGCATCACGTCGTGCGGGATGAAAAAGCCCTGCGTGCTGCGGCCCGCGATCTTCGCGGCGGCTTCGCTGGCGTCCTTTTCCAGACCGCTCCAGCTTTGGCCCTTCATCGCGCCGATTGCGCCGTTCATGGCGCGGACGATGGAATAGCCAGAGAGGTCGCGCTTGCTCATGCCGACTTCGGGCGAAGTCTCAATGGGCTTGAGTTCGGGCAGTTCGGTGCGGATGACTTCGTTGCGGAAGTCGTCAACGGTCTTGCCGTCCGCAATCATGCGTTCGGCGAGCTTGCCAGCATCCACGCGACGGCCTGCAATGCCTTTCTGCGTGAAGTGGGTGTTGAGTTCCTGAATATCAGCAACGCGCTTGCGTTCCGCCGCAACCGCCCCTTGGCGTTCCGCGACGATGTTGATGCTCGGGGTTTCGGGTGCGGTGGGTGCGATTGGATCGGCCATAGGTGTGTGGGTTGGTGCGTTTGTAGCGGGTTTGGGTTTGTTGTCAATAGAAAAAGTAACGCTGCGCGTAATCATGCCTTCCGGCTTTACGCCGCGCCCTACGCCGACCGTAGTATCGGCAGGCACCGTAACAAGCGATGCTTCGTGCGGTGCCCACTTAAATTTATAAATAGGGCAACCGTCTTTTGTGCCGATGCACTCGCCGTCGTCCGTGATACGATAGCCAACGCTGGTGTCGGGCAGCGAGCCGTTCATTGCGTCGGCTTTTTTCTCCTGCGCAAATTCGCTACTGCTCCACTTGAGTCCGCTCACGGTGATTTTCTTTCCGTCATTCTCAAACGACGTTGCGCGCGCAAGGTGCTTGTCGGTGTCGTGATTGAACAGAATGGGCAGGCCAGCTTTTAGCCGTGTTTCGTCGCACGCGCCGCGCCCGTGGTCGAGCACTTCCCAGTAGTATTCATCGTTCATCCAGTCGTAACGCTTATACGGCACGTCGCTGGAAATGCTCATGCACATTTCATCTTCGGTGCCGTCGCGCTTGCTGAGTTCAACGGATGCGCTTCGGAAAAGCTGCTCGGGGATTTGGATGTTCTTGGTGCTCATCGTGTGAATAATTGAGGGTCGCGGTGTGTGATTTCCAGCGGCATCGGTTGACGCGGCTTTTTCTTTTTCTTGGACGGGCCGGGCTTTGCTTTGCTCATACTGGGGTTGTGAGTCGCTTGCTTTTCTTCGCGGGCTTTTTGGCGGCTGGCTTCGCGGGTTCGGCTTCCGCTTCGTCATCCTCCTCAGATTCGCCAACCTCCAGCTTGGAAGTTATGGCTGTGATTTCTGCCGTAGTCATCAGCGGGAACGCGGCGGCGATCAGTGCGTTGGCCGTGCTGATTTCGATTTCGCCAGTCGTGACTTTGTTGATGATGGAAAGCAGCGCCTCGATCTGCGCGCCGTTCAATCCTGTCCCCTGGATGCTGGCGGACTCGGCGGCGGTTGTCGCGTCCTCGCTGGCTTGCGCCGTGGAAGGCGTGGCTTCGACGGTTTTGGTTGTCGTCATGCCGAGCGATTCCTTTAGCATGTTCGCCTCGGCCTGCTCGAAAAGCATCGTCTCGAAATCCACGCCGTATTGGTCGCATTCGTGCTGGTCGCTACTGAATCCGTTCGCGATTCGCAGCGCCGCGGCGTTGACTTCCTTTACCTCGTCAACCTGCGGCGTGCGCGGCCCTTGAAAGTGCGGTGCGTTGAACTTGTCGAACTTCGCAGCGGGAAGCGGGATAGTGCCAGTGAGCAGCGACATTTCCAGCCATGCTTCAAAGATTGGCACCTCGGCAACGTCAATGTCGAACCGCTGGATCATGTAGGTCATGGCATCCGTCGCGAGCCGTTGAAGTCTGCCGGCTGAAAA
>BJFP01000452.1 GCA_014189875.1 Verrucomicrobiota bacterium
CGGGAAAATTTCTGCCAAAGAGCACGCAACTGAAACTCATCGAGATGAAGCGGGCCGGCGACGAATGCCTCACGCGCTGGAGCGTCGTGCGCAAAAAGACGCGCACTGCGAAGTGAGTGCATCAACAACGACGATGCCCGACACCGCTCAACAAAATTCTTCACCACGCCTCCGCGCTGCTCGCCGACGCCAGAGTGCAGCCGCGCGACATCGGCTAGATCAGCCCGCACGCGAGCAGCCCGCAGCTCAACGACGCAAACGAAGTGATGTGCGTCCGCCGCATATTCGGTGGCACACCGCCGCCCGTGAGCGGCACGAAGCCCTTCACCGCGCATCCGCTCGGCGCGACCGCGGCGATGGAGACGGCCATCTGCGCGCTCGCACTGCGCGACCAGTGGCTCCCGCCAACGCTGCACCACCGCACGCCCGATCCGGCATGCGACATTGACATCGTTCCGAACACCGGCCGCGACCAGGGCGCGGCGCTGAAGGATCTCGCGAAATTCAACGGCGAAATCGGCGTGCAGGGCGGTTGGCAGAACCACTCTGGCGCGGATTACGTGGGCGCGCCCATCTGGGACGTGTGGACGATGATCCGCGACCTCGATCCGAAGCACATCGGCATGTGCTTTGACATCGGCCACTCGACAATCGAAGGCGGACTCTCATGGCCCGTCCAAGCGCGGCTCATGGAACCGTTTTACGTCGCAGTTTACCTCAAGGATTTTTACTGGGAAAAAACCGCGAAGGGCTGGCAGCCGCTGTGGTGCCCATTCGGCGAAGGCTCAGTGCAGCGCAGCTTCCTCACGAATTTGAAGACGACCAATTTCGCAGGGCCGCTGAGCCAGCATCACGAATACAAGACGCTCGGCACCGGCAAGGAGATGATCGCGAACATGAAGAAGGATCTCGCGAAGCTGCGCGAGTGGATCGCCTGAAACGAAGCGCATGGAACCCGCGATCAAGAACGCCCTCGTCGGCGTCGGAACGTTTGGCGGCGACGTTCACCTCCGCGCATACGCAGACCTCCAGCGCTTCGGCAGCGACGGCATCACGATCGTGGATCCGAAGCGTGCGGGTGAAGGCGCGGACAAAATGTTCCTGCGAATCTACGGCCGCGCGATTTGAACCCACTCTTTGTCCCGCATCTGGATTGTGTGAGAACAACATCACGAGATCCTCCCAGACTGCATCAACGCAGCGTCGCATTGCCTCGAAGTGCGGCCCGCTTTCCGCAAGCCTCTGCGTCATTTTCGCCAGCTCGATTTTCCCGGTGCATTCCGCGGATGACGCGGATCGTGTCAGCACCGCGCGGATTCCCGGCGGGTTGAAAGCGGGCAAGGCGCAGGCCGGGCCGGATGGCGCGATTCAGGTGGTCGCGGATTCGGACGCCGGGCCGCAGTACGTCGTGTCTCGGGACGGCGGGAAAACGTTCAGCACGCCGATCCCGATCGTGGATCCGGCGGCGCGGACGCCGGGGTTGAAATTTATCGCGTGGGTTATCGCGGTCGGGAAGGACAGCCGCGTGCATGTCGCGCTCGGGACGAATGCGTGGCAGCTCAAATTGCCGAAGGAGGAATGGGGATATTTTTACGCAGCGCTCGCACCGAGGATCACATCCGCGGCTGCGGTGAGATCACGCACGATGAAATCCGGATTCGCACGCAACTCCTCGGCGTGGTCGAGGTCTATGAAGACCGTGCGGCATCCTGCGGCGGCGCCACAGTCAATGTCGCGCCAGCGGTCGCCGACCATCCAGCTCGCGCGCAGATCGATTGTCAGCTCGCGCGCGGCGCGCAGGAGCATTCCCGGCGCGGGCTTGCGGAATTTGCTCGGCTGCCCGTGGGCCGCGCCGCCGTCGTAGCAGACCTCGATGTGATCCAGCGGCAGCGCCGCGCACATTTTCGCGTGAATGGCTTCGACTGTCTCGCGTGCGAGCGTGCCGCGTCCGACATCGGGTTGATTCGTCGCGACGACGAGGAGGAAGCCCGCCGCCTTCAGTTTTGCACATGCCTCCGCGACACCGGGCAGGATTTCAAATTCCTCCACGCGCATCGGCGGGAACGGTTTTCCGTCGCGGATGATCGGGCGGTTGATCACGCCATCGCGGTCAAGGAAGACGGCCTTGTGCTTCATGGAGTTCTGCGTGCTGTCGAGACGGTGACTGGTGACTGGTGAAAAGTGATTGGTGGAGCAGTCCCGCGACCAAACCAGTCACCAGTCACTATTCACCAGTCACAGGTTTTTCCCTTCACTTCGTGCTCTCCCACTTCGTCTCCCGCACTTTCAGCGCCGGGTGCGAGACGAAGAGGTGCCAGACGACGGCCTGAAAGGCCTCCGAGTGCGGCGTGATGGTCGCGGGGTTCACGGTCGGGACGATGATTGCCGCATCCGCGACCTGTGCGGTGTAGCCGCCGTCTTTGCCCACGATGCCGATGACGGTCGCGCCGCGTTCCTTTGCGAGCTTCAGCGCCTCGACGAGATTCGGGCTCACGTTTTTTTCCAGGTTGCCTCCGCCGACGCTGAGGATGAGGAGCGCGTCCTCCTTGCGCAGCCGGCTGCCGCGCAGCCATTCGGAGAAGACCGTGCTCCAGCCCTCGTCGTTTGTGCGCGCGGTGAGTTCGGAGACGTTGTCCGTCGGCGCGTAGGCCTCGAAGCCGCAGATTTTGCGAAAGTCATTCACGGCGTGCGACGCGTTGCCCGCGCTGCCGCCGACGCCGAGGATGAAGAGCCGCCCGCCGCGCTCGCGCGTGGACGCGAGGAGCGTCACGGCCTTTTCGATGATGTCCACGTCCAGTTGCCCGAGGATGCTGATGGCCTCGCCGATGTGTTGCTTCGAGTAGCTCATGATTTTTTTGAGAGGAGAGTGTTGAGTTCCGCGAGGCCGGAGTGCGAGCCGACTTCGTAGAAACGTTCGCGCACCTCGTAGCCCGCCATGCGGCCCTGCGCGACCAAATCCCGCTGCACATCCGAGAGGTCGAACTTCTCGCCGCTCGCGCGATCCGCGAAGACGGACGCCTTGAAAATGGAGAGCCCGTAGTCAATGTGCCGCATCGCGGGAGTGCGGTCGCGCTTGTCGTAGCGGAGGAGTTTGCCGTCGGAAAATTCCACGTTGCTCGTGTCCCAC
>BJFP01000453.1 GCA_014189875.1 Verrucomicrobiota bacterium
TGGGCGACTCCGGATGGTTCGGAGCCGATTGAACAGTTGCTGGCCTGAGTTTCCCGATCATGAACGATTTCGCCAACGCCAAAGTGCTCCACACGCTCCCGTGGAACTCGGCCTACATCACTTCGCTTGCGTTGATCGGCAACGACCAGGCCAGAGGCCAGCGCGAAGGCTTTCGGGGATCAGCCTACATCACTTCGCTTGCGTTCATCGGCAACGACAGGGTCGCCGCGTCGAGCAAGAACGGTGACATTTTGATCTGGAATCTCGCCGTGCCCGCGGGGAAGACGCCTGACCCCGTGCGGCGGTTGGTTGGTCATACCAACGAGATCAATCGCATTCTGGTCACGCCCGACGGGCGGACGTTGATCTCCGTCAGCAACGATCACACGGTCAAGTATTGGGATGCGACCAGCGATCAGGGTGAACCGGGCAGCGTCGTCCTCAACGACGGTTTTCTGCCCAAAGGGCAGACGGAGAAGGTGGACACGAAGACCCCTCCGCCTCCACCCATCGAGGTGAAGCTCATCGTTCAAAAACCGCTGCGCGACCTGACCAACCACACGGAGTGGGTGATGGATCTGGCGCAGACGCCCGACGGCAAGACGTTGGTCACCGGGGACGACCAAGGCGTCATCATCGTGTGGGATCTGCCCGCGGGCAAGGAGCGACGGCGTTGGCAGGCCACCCAATGGATTGCCAGCCTGGGTATTTCGCCGGACGGCAGGACGGTGGCCGCTTCGCAGCACACTCCTTTCATCCGTTTCAAGGATGGACTGGAGATCTACGTGCCGCAATTTCACCTCTGGGATGTCGAATCCGGTCAGTCCAAACTCGATCTGAGGAAAGTTCTGGGAAAAGACTTTCCAAGGGAAGCGATGTCGGCCGTTGTCTATTCGCCCGATGGAAAATGGCTCGCGGCAGCTCACGGCAGGCTTGGGACTGAGAAAACCCAAGGCAAGATCCTCCTGATCGATCCGGCGACCGGCAACAAGATCCGCGAGCTGGCCGGCCATCCGGTGGGCACGAACGATCTGGCCTTCCATCCCGACGGCAGGCACCTGTTCTCGTGTGGCCGGGACCAAATGATCAAGATTTGGAATCTCGACGACGGCAAACTCGTGCGTGACTTCGGCAAGTTCGCGGATCGGGGTGTCTGGATCAGCGCAATTTCGATTTCCCCAGACGGCCGTCTCCTTGCCGCTGCCGACCGCGCCGGCCAGGTCTTGATTTATTCGCTGACGACTTGACGAATTGACGACTTGCATGAACATTTCAACCGCCACTTTCACAGACCAAAAAGCCAAAACACAATGAGCAGCAAAACCATTATCCACCCCAACGTCTGCGCCGGGCCGATCTCGCGGCGATGGTTCCTCAAGATGGGCACACTGGGCGTGACCGGGCTCAGCCTGGGGGACGTGCTTCGCCTCCAAGCGGCGCAAAAGAAGGCGGGCGGCGCGCCGGACACCGCAGTCATCTACATCTGGCTCGGCGGCGGTCCGCCGCACATGGAGACCTACGACATGAAGCCT
Organism: Verrucomicrobiota bacterium; assembly: GCA_014189875.1. GTDB lineage: Bacteria > Verrucomicrobiota > Verrucomicrobiia > Chthoniobacterales > Chthoniobacteraceae > SXWH01. The sequence continues at coordinate 1,533 of BJFP01000453.1, forward strand.
GAGGCTCCCCAGGAATACCGCGGGCTGTTCCAGCCGATTCGCACCAACGTGCCGGGGATCCACGTCTGCGAGCACCTGCCCCTGCATGCGAAATGCGCGGACAAATTCTCGCTCATCCGCAGCATCTCGCACACGTTTTCCGATCACGGCGGCGGCAGCAAGCACGTCATGACCGGACGCCGTCCCGCGACCCTGACGGGCTCGGTCAATGACGCGCCGTCGGTTCCTTCGATCGTCTCCCGGATGCGCGACCACATTAACATCGGCCTGCCGAACGTCATCACCTCCAGCGACGGCGGGCGCGGCCAGGTGGACACTTACGCCCTCGGTTCCGCGTATCTCGGGCCGAAATATGTCCCGTTTGCAGTCGATGGCGATCCCAACAGTCCGAAGTTTGAAATCAAGAACGTCTCGCTCAACGCCGAGCTTGCCGGGCGGCTGGAGGATCGCGTGCGGTTGCTGAAGAGCGTGGATCAAATGCGCCGGGACATCGACGCGAGCGGGATGATGGCCTCGATGGATCACTTCAACCAGCAGGCGATCAGCCTGATGACCAGTCCGCAGGCTCGTGATGCCTTTGATCTGTCGAAGGAGCCGGAGAAACTGCGCGACCGTTACGGCCGGCATTCGTGGGGACAGCGGGCGCTCATGGCCCGCCGCCTTGTCGAGGCGGGGTGCAGTTTCGTGACGGTGGCCTGGGAGAATCCGTTCGTGTCCGGCGTGGCGCAGCCAAAGAACGGCTACTACAACTGGGATTCGCACGCCGTGAACTGCGACCTTTGGGACGACGCACGAGGCCGCCTCCCGATTTACGACAAGGCCCTGACCGCGCTCATCGAAGACCTCCATGATCGCGGGCTGACCAAGAAGGTGCTGCTCGTGGTCACCGGGGAGTTTGGGCGTTCGCCACGGGTGAGCACATCAGACGGTCCCAAGGGCCGCCGCAACGGGCGCGAGCACTGGCCGGGAGCCATGTCGGTGCTGGTGGCCGGCGGCGGCATGCAGCACGGCCAGGTGGTTGGATCGACCAATAGCAAAGGCGAGCACCCGCACGACCGTCCGCTGACGCCCGCTGATTTGTGGGCTACCGTGTATCGTCATCTGGGCATCGATCAGAATGCCACCATTGACGACCATACAGGCAGGCCGCAACACCTGCTCCCGTCCGGCACGCCGATCCGCGAATTGATCTGACCTCGCTGCGCGGCTGACCGGCAAGTCTCCCCGACATGCCCCGGAACCATCCCGCCGCAGTGCTCGCTCTCGCATGCTGCGCGATGAATCCGCTGCCCGGAGCGGCGTCCGCTCGCGCGGTGGAGGCGCGGCCTCCATCAAGAAGATCACGGTCGAAGTCGCGAAGACGCGAAGGGGCTCTCGCAGGAGAGGCTCGGAAGGCTGCTGCTCGACGGCCTGACGATGCGGCGTGCGGCCCGCATGGATACAAGACGTGGAAGGAACTCGGCGTCGCCGTGGACGAGCACGGGATCGGCCACACGCACCCGAACGATCCGAATCGCGACAAGAACGCCGTTCCGATCCGCAAGTTCCACGCCGCGCGGGTGGCGG
>BJFP01000454.1 GCA_014189875.1 Verrucomicrobiota bacterium
AACAGGTTGAGGGATATCAAATGCCCCCGATCGATTCCAAGCAGCCGATCATGGCCGAGCGGCAGCAAGCGATTGAGTTGGTCAAGGCGGTGCTGAAGGCCAGCGGCGCGGGTGTGGACGAACTCAAGGCACTCAAGCCGGCCCGCGGCAACTGGGTGGACCACGACACGCTCTTCTCCGGCAAGTCCTTTGGAGAAGCTGCGACGCCCGGCCGTGTCTGGCGGGTGTCGCCCGAGAGTTACAAGCAGTTCTTCACTCGTCTCGACGGTCAATTCGGCGAGCAACTCAAATTGGAAAGTATCATTCCGCCGTGGTCGTTCGCCAGGCAGTGGGATTTCGCCGACTACTCCTCGTCCCACCGGTTAAGCGACGCGGAACTGGACCACCACGTGCGGAACTGCACGTCGGTCGCGAAGAGCATGGTCGTCAGGGTGGGAAGCCACGCTTGCCCGCGCGACCTCAAGAAACTGGCGGGGGCGCTCGGCGCTGGGAAGTCGGCGACGCCGGAACAAGTGGACGCGGCGGTGGCGGAAACGTTTGAATTCCTGCTCCATTTGCCACTCGACGAGGCCGCATTAAAAAAGTACCGCGACCAATTGACCCGCGATCTGCAGTCTTACGACGCGACGATGGCCGTGGAGCGTTTCCTGATCGCCGTGTTGTGCCACCGCGAGGTGCTCTACCGCGTCGAGCAACCGCAAGGGGACGGGAGGCGAAGCCTGCTGGCGCCGCGGCATCTGGCGCGAGCAATTGCCTTCACGCTCACCGACCGCGAGCCGGATGCGGCGCTCTGGCAGGCAGTGGCGGAGGGGAAGCTGACATCCGCCGAAGACGTGCGCAAGCAGGTCGAACGCATCCTGAACGATCCCGCCATTCCGAAGCCGCGCCTGCTAGGCTTCTTCCAGGAGTACTTCGGCTACACGTCGAGTGAAGACGTGTTCAAAGACGACAGCACTATGTCGGAAATGTACGTGCCGGCCGTCCAAGGGAGTTTCTTTTACGGCGGCTACCTGGCCGCAGACACCGACAAGGTTGTCGCATGGGTGCTCGCCTCCGACCAGCAGGTGCTGCGCACGCTGCTGACGACGCGGAAGTCGTTTATTTGCTCCCCGGAACTCGATCAGTACTTGAGTGGAAAGGCCCGCAAGGCCGTCGAGAAAAAGCGTGATGCCGAGCGGGCGGCGAAGGAAGGCAAGCCCTTCGATGAGAATGCGTCAAAGTATGTCGTCAATCCGGGTGCAGGCTGGGGTTGGCGGCAGGGTTCGATCATCTACGGGGTGATACCGAAGGCGGAGTGGAAAGAACACCTCCAAGCACAAGATCATTATCGGGTCGCCCCGCAGCCGAAAGGCCCCGAACTGACGGTGAGTGAGTGGGGGAAGGGGCTCCCCTTCGATGCGAACCCGGACCAGCGGTTGGGAATCCTGACGCAACCGAGTTGGCTGGTCGCGCAGTCGGGCAACTTCGACAACCACGCCATCCACCGCGGCCGCTGGATTCGCGAAAAGTTGCTCGGCGGCCGGATTCCTGACGTGCCGATCACCGTCAACGCAATGCTCCCGACCGAACCGCACCATGGACTACGCGACCGGATGCGCGTCACCCGCGATGATTACTGCTGGAAGTGCCACAAGCAGATGGACCCGATGGGACTGCCGTTCGAGCAGTTCGACCACTTCGGTCGTTACCGGGAGCAAGAGATCGTCGTGGACAAGGAGAAAGACGACGCCATGCGGGCCAAGAATCCTACCCGCAAGGTTCGCGCGATGAAGCTCGTGCCATTCGACACGACAGGCGCCATCGAGGACAGCGGCGATCCGGAATTGGACGGGCCTGTGAAGGGGCCGTTCGAGTTGATCGAAAAATTGTCGAAGTCACAGCGAGTCGAGCAAGTGTTCGTGCGGCACGTGTTCCGCTATTACCTCGGCCGCAACGAAACGCTGGCCGACGGACCGACGCTCGTGGCCGCGCACAAGGCCTATCGGGACAGCGGCGGCAGCTTCAAGGCGCTGCTGGCCTCGCTCCTGTCCTCGGAGTCCTTTCTCTTCCGGACGGTTCCCGTCCTTGCAAAGAATTCCCCATAAATACTTCCGCGTGGCGGCACCCGCTTGCCGCTGCTACGAGGCCAGCATGCGCCTACCACTCCCCGCCGCCCGCCCGCCCTGACAATTTCCGGTGCGGAGGGCGCGGAAGCAAATTCCTTGCAGTAGTCATCCTGACTCTGAGCCTGAGGCTTTTTGTGTTCACTGCGCGGGCGGAGGTCAAGCCGTACCCGCTCTGCACCGACGGCATGGTCCTGCAGCAGCAGACGGACGCGAAAATCTGGGGTACAGCCGACCCCGGCGAAAAGGTGACCGTTGCGTTTCGAGGCAGGAAAGCCAGCGCGACCGCCGATCCGAATGGCCGGTGGCTCGTCACCATCGCCAGCGGTGAGGCGGGTGGGCCGTTCGAGCTTGGCATCACCGGCAAGAACACGCTCGCCTACAAAAACGTGCTGGTCGGCGAAGTCTGGCTCTGTTCCGGGCAATCGAACATTGCTTCGGAACCGCCAAGTAACTCGGCACGATTACGCGCCAGTGGTTTTTCTTACGTTTGACTGCGCAGAGGGCGTCATACCCGCGGACTGGTTCATGAAAAGGATGCTTGCCGGATGGTGAATTGGCTTCGTTTGGCAGAAACCTACCTGCGTGCAGCCGTGCGCTTGTCGAAGCCGGTGAAGCGGCGGCGGTCACGGTAGCCGATGAGGGCGCACAGTGCGATGGTGCCGATGAGCGCGATCGTCGCAGGCTCCGGCACGGGGACGATCTCGAAGCCGCCGCCGCTGAAGCTGATCTCAGCAGCAGGACCGAACCCAACCCGAGTGTTACCGTTGTCCGAGAAGAACGAGATGTTCGAGAGTTGCGTGGAGTTGAATCCGCTCGCCGCTGTGAACAGGAGGCGATCCTGTCCATCACCGATCGTGCCGGTATCCGTGCCAGACGGACTGTAAACGCTTCCGGTCCAGTTCCAGATTTGGAGATTTCCCGAGAAGCTGCTGCTTCCTGCGATGCGGAACGCATTGCCTGCGGCACCGGCTCCGAAGT
>BJFP01000455.1 GCA_014189875.1 Verrucomicrobiota bacterium
GGCCGTAGTTTTCCGCCAGCGTGAGCTTCAGCGTGTTCGCGTGATACGCCTGCGCCTTGCGCTGGCCTGCGCCGACAATCTCCACAAGCACGTTGGCCTTTGCAAATTCACCCGGCAGCGGAATGTCCAGCGCGTCCTTGCCCTTCGGCAGCGCCTGCTTCGCGCTGCTGCTCGGCTTGATGATCGAAAACCGCCCCGAATCCTGGCTCACGAACGGGCTGCTGCTGAACGAGAACTCGGGGTCCATGAGGTAGTAGTTGATCGTCACGTCGCCGAGATTCTTCCACGTCAGCGCGATGGATTTGTTCTCCACTTTGAAGTCAAACGTCGGCTCCGTCGCAGCGAGTTCCGCCTGCTGCTTCTCGCGATCCGGCTTGTCGTCGTCCTTCTTCGCCGCGGCCTTGCCTTCGATCTCGTCGAGCTGCGAGCCGACTTCGGCGAAAAGATTCCGCCAGCGCGCGACCGGATGCCCGGTGTAGTTCGCCGCGATGCCGCGCGCCTCGGCGAGGTTGCCCTCGTAGAAGTCCGCGTAGCACCTGAAGTAGTCGTGCTGGATTTTTGTCGGCAGTGCCTTCGCATCCACGGAGTGGAAACGCGCGAGCGCCTCCTCCACGCGATCCTGCAGGAAGAGCTGATACGTCACGCTCATGCTGTCCATCGCGTCGAGCTGCGGCTTGTGCGCGAGGATGGCGAGCAGGTGCTGGTACTGGCCGAGCACCGTCGGGTTTGCGATGCGGCGCTCGTTGCCGAGCATGTGCGCGCGCTGGTTCACGAGCGGGCTGTATTCGAGGTGCTCGTAGGAGCGGCGCTCGATCGGATCGATCGTGATGAGTTTCGACGCAAAGAACGGGCCGCATCCGCCGAGGAAGTCGTCGCGGTGCTTCAGGAATTCGCGCAGCGCCGGCGTGTCATTGTGGACGACCGAGTAGCTGTAGATCACGGGCTGCCACACGTGCCGCGACTGCATCACGCCGATCAGCTTTTTGAAAAAGTCGCCGCTCTGCCGGCAACGCCACGCGATGCGTTCGAGGTTCAGCGACTCGACATTGTTCTGCGCGATGAACTCAAACACGTCCGCGTCCGTGCCGTACTGCGAGACGTAGTCCCACGACGCCTTGTCGAACTGCGTGAGCTTCGCGACGACGTTGAACTCAAACGCCTTCGCCGCAGCCGCGCTGTTGCCCGCGACGGCGACATTCACCGGGTAGTGCGGGAACTTCATCCCGGCGCGCGGCACGGAGGGGAAGTAGAAGTAATATTCGAACGTCTTCGTCGTGTAGGGCTCCAGCCGCAGGCGCAGCGAATCGGTCGGCTTGCTGGCGTGGACGGACAGCGCACCCTGCGGGATTTGCAGGAGCACCTCGGCCTTCACGGGCGAGCTGGTCGGGTTCGTCACCACGATGTTCGCGCCGTAAACCGCGCCGGTGAGGAATTCCTCCGCGACGTATTTTTCAAACTTCTCGTTGCCCTGCTGCCGGTAGCGGTCGCCCTGGCGGAAGAAGCTCTGCGAGACGAGGAGCTGACCCGCGTCGGCCTTCGCGGGCGCGGCGGGTTTGATCTCCTTGTGATACACGATCGCCGCGCCGCCCGCGGTGAAGAGGAACTGTCCGCCATCCGCTTTCTGCGTGTGCTTCGGCGCGTCAAACGGCAGATCGAGCACGGCAAGCGCGAGCATCATCTCGCTGAAATTGCGGCTGGCCTCGGCGATGTTCGGCGAGACGAATGCGCCCTTCGCGCCGCCCGCGACCCACGCGGCGTAGTCGCGCCAGAATGCGTTCACCGACACGAGATTCGCGTTCTGCTGATCGATGGGCAGGCGGTAGTAGTTGTTCTCCGCCCATTCCTTCGTCGCGCCGATTTGCCGATAGTAGGCGCGTACGATTGCGCGCGCTTCCTTTGCGGCCTCGCCTCCGATGAAGCCGACTTCCATCGCGGGAGTGCCGTTCCTTTCTAAGCCATCGGAATCACTATTCGCAAAGTCAGACTTCTTCAGCATCTCTGCGCGCTTCCTCAGTTCATTCGCGCCCCTCGCCTTTGTGGCGGCCATATCTTTGCGCATCTCTTGCAGTTTTTCGCCCGCCTTGTCGTGCATTTCCTTTCCTTCGGGAGCGCGGTTCGCCTTGCCTGGTCCGCCGCCAGGCATCCCGGTCAACCCCGCAGCAGCCCCCGGGGCCGGCGGGGAAATGACGGGCGCGGCTGCTGCGAGCGTGCCAAATCTGTCTTCAGGCCGGAGCGCATCAAGCTGCTTAGCCTTCTCGCGCTTGAATGCCGCATCCCCTTCGCCCTTGCCCTCGCCTTGCAGCGCGCGTCCGCGCAACGCGGTCTCGAAGAGCCGGTCCTGCGCGTCCGGGTTTGGCGGGATCATCTCCCAAAGTTCGCGCACGTGCCGCGCGGTGTCCGCCGCATTTGCCGGCGTGCGCTGTGCGAGGAGCGCGCGCTCGACGACATTCAGCCGCCCATACGCCCACGGCTGGAGGTAGCCGGTGAGATCGTTGCCGAGGAGGAAGTCGTCCATGAATGTCCGATCCTTTTTGTTCGCGAGATACGGCTTGATGATCTTGTCAAAAAACGCCGCGTCCTTTTTCGCGAGGAAGAGGTTCAGCTCGTGGCAGGCGAATTCGGAATACTTCGCGCGCTTCTCGTCGTCCTTGAGCTTCGGCCATTCGAGTACCCACGCGAATTTCGCGAGCGTCGCATCGCCGTTCAGCGTGGTGAGCAGCGAGTAGATGCCGCCGAGCGTGTCGTAGGTCTCGAACTCGCTCGTGAGGATGTCCGCGAGCGTGAGCGTCTTGCCCGGCTCCACGACGGTCGTCTCCTTTTTCTGCGTGAATGGCTTCACCGGATCGAGGTTCCGCACGAGGCGCAGGTCGGTGAATTTCGTCGGCACCTCCGGCATCGTGATGGTGCGCCACACGGCATTCGCGAGATCCTCCGCGTAAACTTGGACGTGCTGGCGGTCGCCGAGGAGCTTGCGGTCAATGCGCACGGTGCCGTCCTTGTCCGGGATGAGGTTGTAAATCACCGGCGCGGATGCGGCGAGGAAGTCAATGTTCGCCTCCGCCGCCGCGCCGCCGGGGCC
>BJFP01000456.1 GCA_014189875.1 Verrucomicrobiota bacterium
CCGGCCGTGGTTGATTTCGCCAGAGGATTCGGCAGGTTCGCGGCTCAATCATTCATTCACGCACATCGGCAACCGATGTGCCGCGAAAAGAAACTACGGTGGCATCCAGCTTCGGTGCCGCCTGGGCGACCTCTCGAACTCCGCCAGCCTTGGCATGGCGCTCACGATCGATGATGTGACCGTGACCACCGTGACCCATTGGGTGCGCGTATCCGGCACGGCGCCGACGCCTGCGGATAGAACCGTCACGCAACACTACTACGGGTTCGCGAACGCCTTTTTTAACCGCGGCGGCGAGGGCGAGAACTCCTTTTGGTACTTGGACGTGGAGCTGAGAAATGTCTTGAACCCGTTCGTGGTGGCGAAGTCTGTTTCGGGCACCACATCGGGCTCCGTGGTGGAAATCTCCACGCTCGACGGAATCCTCTCCACCGGCGGCACGATCGACAGCGGCGACGGCATCACTTTTGAAGTTGCGCTGGGTTAGCGCGCCGCGCCTTGGGCTTGCCATACACCACAGGCTTGTGCGCCCCGGAGAACGCTATCCGCTCCTCGTCCTGGATGAATCGGATCATCGCCTCGCGCAGCAGCTCGGAGTGGTCGCCGTAGCCCCGCTGCAAAAGGATGGCGTCCAGCCGCGTCTTAAAGCTCTCCGGCACCCTGGCCCGCAGCACGACCGGGTATTTGCTCGCGCCCTTAGACATGGAAATCAACCGGCGGATACAGGATGCGGCAGGTGTATTCTTTCAGCGCGATGCGCAGCACGTCAGACTCATCTAGCTCGAGTTTCGCGGCGGCACGTTGAGTGAGAGTTTTCAGCTCATCGGAGCAGCGGGCCCGGATGATGGAGGACTTGGCGAGTTTGGTGTGAGTGAGGGCGTTCATGTTTGTAGCCACACTGTGCCACTGTTATTTTGTAGCGCAACGATTTTTTCCTTGCGCCCGCCCCCGCATGCGTGGCATTTGTAGCAAAAGAACGCTACAGCGTGCTATGCCAAAAGAAATCACCCTCCGTTTCCGTGCGACAAAAAAACTCAAGAACCGCATCCTCGCCATCGCCAAAAGGCGCGGCGAATGCGGCATGTCCGCCGTGACCCGCGAGGGCTTGGAAAAATTCCTGGCCGCCGAAGAACTCCGCCTCGGCCTGCTCACCCAGCCCGCCGCGCCCGCCAAACACTGACGCATCATCCTCACCCGATCCTCACCCAAATACCCATGCCGAAATCCACCGCAAAACCCGTCAAGCCCTCCAAAGTCCCGCAGCGCGTCACGCAATGCGTCACTGCGCGAGTTTCCGGCGCTGTCACCATGTCCGCCATCCGCTCCCGCCGCGCTACACTCATGGTCGGCATCCAATGCGACCCCGCCATCGCCTGCGTGGACGACCTCTGCGCGCTCCTCGCCGATCGCCGCGAAGCCTTCATCCTCATAGGCGGCATCGCGCTCCCCATCACGATCAAAGCCGATCCTATTCCCCACTGAGTCTGCCCGTCTTCCCGTCTCGCTCCATGCGCACCCTCTCCATCCCATCCGACTTCGCACAGCGAGACGAAGTGCGCCTCCTCGCCCGCGTGCTCGCCGCGGCCGGTGCCAGCCGCTCCGAGCAGATCGCCCCGCTCATCGTCTTCCGCCTCTGGCTCGACTGGGCCCGCGGCGGCAAGCCCCACCGCCCATACAGTCAGCCAGTCCAGCACCGGAAGACACCGCTTCCTCGCCACCTATCCGGAGAATCCGCCCCCGACTCCGACGCCCTGCACTACGTCATCGAGTGCGCCGTGGATTGGGTGATGCTGCGGCTCATCCTCGGCATGCCCGAGGATGCCGACCCGTTCATCGATCTCTGCGTCCGCGCCGGAGTGCTCATCGAGGAACCCGTCGCCGGAATCCCCGGACTCACCCTTTCCGGCTTCGCGGAGTGCAACGAACACCTGCACCCCGAATTCGAGTCGCAATACCGCAAGGGGCCGCGCATCAAGAAGGAACTCGCCCGCCTCCGCGCCGCCGAAAAATCCGGCACCGCCGCCCGCAAACTCCTCGCGCAATCCGCCTTTGAATTCCCAGCGGACAACGCCCCCACCGACCACGAGACCGATCGCGTCCTCGGCTTCATCCTCCAGATCCACTCCGCGCTCGACCTCGGGATGCCCAAGCAGATCGCAGACTGGTCCGCCGCCCTCATGCGCGACACCCTGCACATCATCCGCTCGAATTCCGCCGAAGACCTCGAGCGATTCGCCCACTGGATCCTGCAAAACCACCAGGCCGAACTCCCCGAAGCCGACCCCGCCTTCATCATCCAGCACTTCACCCCCCTCTTCGCCCGCCTGCCGGCCGCGTGACCCCCGCAGCACGCCCGCAAGACCGACTAAGCCAGACACCCGCCACACCATCCATCCTCACTATGGCAAAATTCTCCGATGTAATCACAGACCGTGCCCGCCTCGTCGGCAAATCCGGTGCCATCGCCTACTGCTACACCGCCGCCATGTTCCGCTTCCTCTGCGAGAGGCACGGCATCACACCCCTGCGAAAAGTCCGCGGCGAAGCCATTTACGACCTCCAGGCGATCGACCGCGCCATCGACCGGGAGAACAGGGAAGCCGCACAAACCGGCGCTCACGAACCACAATGAGAAGGTGCCCACAATGCAATGACTGGGTTGCGATTCGCGCTGTGCGCTGCATCTGGTGCAGCCAACCTCTCGCGCCCGAACCTGCGCGTCCAGCGGCGGAGTTCGCGAGCACTGACTGTGTAGCGGAACTGGGAGCCGTGCGCCGCCATGCCCGGCGTCAGCATCATCCGCTGGTTGTGCGTGATTCGTTAGCTCGGAAAAAGCTCTCAGAACGCGGCTGGGAATTTCTACTCTCCGGCGCAATTTGGAAACGAGGCGTTGGGTATCTCACGCGCTACCGGCTGCGGAAAATCACGAACGATGGAACTCACGGACAGACCGGGGAGCCCACCGACCGGCGCGACGAGAAAGGACAACTATGAGCGAAGCCAATGACATCCAGCCAACTCGCAGCGTTGGCAACGAACCAAGCGAAGCGCCGGTTCGCGTGCGGCGACTGGGTATG
>BJFP01000457.1 GCA_014189875.1 Verrucomicrobiota bacterium
GCTTTGGGAGAAGGCCGACAATGCCGCGCGCCGCTGAGCGGAGGAACTTCACCTTGCCAATGAAGAAGGCCGGTGGCATCGGTCTGCGAATGCGACTTCCCTTGCTGCTGCTGGCGATGGCTGCGTGCCCCGTGGGCGCACAGGCACGCGCGTCTTTCCACTGGCCGTGGAGCCGCACAGCGGAACAGAAGGTGCAGCAGGCGGAGCAGAAGAAGATGCGGCTTTTCCCGCTGTTCCAGACCAGCCGATCGAGGGAGCAGCAGCGGCTGAATGCGGCGACTGCGCCCAAGGCGACGACGCGCGAGGAGCAGGTGATGAAGCCGGACTTAACGCGGGAGTTCAATCCCGGCACGGCGAACTTCGGGAGCGGACGCACGCTCACCGGAAAGCCGACGGCGACGAACACGTTTCAGTTTTTGAACAAGACGCGGACGAAGAGTTTCGACACGGGCGCGTTTACCACGAAGCAGGCATCGGGCTCGGATTCGAAATTTGCGACGAAGGACATGCCGACGAAGACCTCGTTGTTTTCGCGCCTGACTGCGTCCACGAAGACGTTCGCGACGCGCGAGAGCCGCGATGCGGGCCGCGGCCTGCAAGGGGCGACACTGCCGGGATCGGAGAGAAAGTTCCTCGCGATCGGGCGCAGGCAGGCGGAAATGGACAGGAGCGGCGCATCCATCCAGCCGATGGGCGGCGACCGCGACAGCGGGCAGAGCTGGTCGGGAGACATCAGGCCGATGAGCATCCAGGATGTGAAGTCGCTGCTGAACAAGAACTGACGCTTGGCTGATTCGCGGGAGTCCAGCCTTGCAGTCGCGTGCGGCGTGTTTATCTAGGCGCGCTGCTTTTTCCTGATGACATCGCCCGAAGAACAACTCGCCATCCTAAAGCGCGGCGCCGCGCAGATTATTTCCGAGGAGGAACTGCTGGCGAAGCTGCGGCTCGGACGTCCGCTGAATGTGAAGCTCGGCGTGGACCCGACGGCGCCGGACATCCATCTCGGGTTCACGGTGGGGCTGACGAAGCTGCGGCAATTTCAGGATCTCGGGCATCAGGCGATTTTGATCATCGGCGATTTCACGGCGATGATTGGCGATCCATCCGGGCGATCGAAGACGCGGCGTCAGCTCACGCACGATGATGTGATGACGAACGCGACGACGTTCAAGGAGCAGGCGTTCAAGATTCTCGACGCGGCGCGGACGAAGGTGGTGTTCAACGGTGAGTGGTTCGAGCTGATGACGTTTGACGATGTGATGAAGCTGAATGCGCGCGTGACGCTGCAGCAGATGCTCCAGCGCGAGGACTTCAAGGCGCGGATCGCAAACGGCGAGCCGGTGCATCTGCACGAGATCCAGTACCCGATCATGCAGGGCTGGGATTCGGTGATGGTGAAGGCGGACGTGGAACTCGGCGGGACGGATCAATTGCTGAACTGCCACGTCGGGCGCTCGCTTCAGCGCGAGGAGGGGCAGCGCGAACAGGTGATCTTTTTGCTGCCGCTGCTCGAAGGGCTCGATGGCGTGAACAAGATGTCGAAGAGCCTCGGGAATTACGTCGGCGTGGCGGAGGCGCCGGAGATGATGTTTGGAAAGCTGATGAGCATCGGCGATGTGCTGATGGCGCGTTACTACGAGCTGCTGCTGTGCGAGCCGGTGCCGGATGTTCACCCGATGGAGGCGAAGAAGCAGCTCGCTGCGCGCATCGTGGCGCGCTACCACAGCGAGGAAGCGGCACAGGCGGCGCGTGCGGAATTTGAGATGCGGTTTTCCAAGAAGGATCTCGATCACGCGGAACTGCCGTCGCTGGCGCTCGCGGGTCTGCAGCCGGACATCGTGAGCGTGGTGGTGGCGGCGTATGCGCAGTGTTTCTCGATCACGAAATCGCGTGGCGATGCGCGGCGGCTCGTGGAGCAGGGGAGCATCCAGCTCCAGGGGGAGAAGGTGGCGGATGCGAAGGCGACGCCTGCGATGAATGTGGGCGATGTGCTGAAGCTGGACAAGACGCGCGCGGTGCGCCTCGCATAGTTGCGAGAGTTTTTCAGCCGCGAAAAGTCGCAGAGGCGCGAAAAGTTTACGGGGGATTTTTTGTGCGTCGTTGCGACGGATGAATGTGCAGTTGCGCTTCTGTAGCTGCGCTTGTCAAAGCGCAGGCCGATCGGATGCGGGAAAGGTGCCCGCGCTTTGACAAGCGCGGCTACGGGGGGGATTGCTTCGCCTCGAAGGTGCGTCGGCGGCGGAGGCGGAACCAGTTGTTCAGCGTCTTGCGCAGCTTGTCGCGGAAGGAGAGGAGCTGCTCGTGGCGGCGCGCGCCTTTCACGATTTCCGTGAGGATGCCGCGCACGGTGAAATCTTCCGTCTCGAAAATCATGCGGCTTGTGCCGATGGCGGCCTCGTGGTGCGCGTCGCTCCCGGCGATCATCGGCAGGCCGCGGCGTTCGGCGTATGCGCGCGCCTTTTCGTTGAACCCGCGGAATGAGACGGCGGCGTTGAAGACTTCGATGGCGTCCACGTTCAGCGTCTCAAGCGTGCGCTCGCGGATGCCGGCGCGGAATTGGTCGTAGGGATGCGCCGGGATCGCGAGTCCGCCCGCGGCCTGCACGGCGCGCGCGACCTCGGCGGCGGGTTTTCCTTTCATCTGCGGGAGCACGGTGCCGATGCACAGCAGGTGGCCTTCCGCGGTGGAGACTTCGACGCCGGGGATGACGAGGAAGCCGTCCACGGGCGTGCCATCCGTGCGGGCGAGGCCGCGGGCCACCATGTAGTGAAATGCGTCGCAGGTGTTGTGGTCGGTGATCGCGAATCCGTGCAGGCCCTTGCTGCGCGCGCTGGCGATCAGCGCCTCCGGGCTGCTCACCCCGTCGCCGGAAAACCACGAGTGGCAATGGAGGTCGATTTGGAACGGCACGCGCGGAACATGCCCGTGATGCTGTGCGTGATGCAAGAGGCGCGTGAAGGGGAGCGAATGTCCAACGTCCAACGCCCAACGCCCAACGCCCAATGGCGCAAGAGTGGACGGTGCGGCTCATTGCATGTTGGGCGTTGGACGTTGGACGTTTGCTTCCCCGT
>BJFP01000458.1 GCA_014189875.1 Verrucomicrobiota bacterium
GGTTGTAGGTCAAGTTGTGCGACCGTGGTGTGTTCCTTTCTGTTGGTGCGCGGACGACTGCCCGGGCGGGGTTGGTGTTTTGAAATTGGACGACGCCGGGCTGGACGGGCTTTCACCCATCCAGCCCGGCAATCGTGTGCGGCCTTCGCGATCTACGCGGACTAGATCCGGACGCTCTGGAGTGAGCGGAGCGTTTGCCGCACGGACTGGATCTCTTTGTCGCTGGCCTTCGTCTCGCGCTGCGACTGCCGGAGCAGTTCGCCGAGCCGGTTGAGGCCCGCGATGGCGTTGCGGAAATCCCCGCGGACGACTTCGAGCTGCACGAGCGCGGCATCGAGGGCGGGCTTGGGTTCTTCGGGTTTGGTGGTGGGCGCGGGTTTCGCGCCGCCGGTGTTGCCGTTGGTGGCTGGCATGGTGGTTTCCTCCTTGGGTTGTTCCGCCGGTTGCGGCGGAGGGTTTGGTTGTGCTGCCACCGATTCCGGGGCAGGTGATGGGGCGGGCGTTGCGGGTGCCGGGGATGCATCGGCGCGGACCGGCATCACGATCATCTGGCGTCCGCCATTGCTGAACCGCAGTGGCGAACGCGCATCGATCAGCTCGATCCGCGTCAGCCCAAAGCCGAGCGCCTTGGTGAGCAGCTCGCGATTCAGGAATACGGCCGTGTCGATCCCGCTGCATTTCGCGTCCTCAATGGGCACCCGCGTCCAGTCGGCCGTCGCGGTGGACTTGCCGAGCAGGTGGAATTTCCCGCCCGTGATCGCCAAGCCGATGGTGCCGTTGACGACATCATGGCAGGGCATCCGCTGGATCGTCTGAAGCACTGCCGCGATGCTGTCGGCGTCCAGATCCACCGTGGCAGTAGCGCTGCCGGGCGTGGGAATGACCTGCCGCCAGTTGGGATAATTCCCCTCACGCGGGTGGCTGATGAAGCGCCAGCGCCGGCTCGTGATCTGAAACGGTGTCCGTTGATCCTTGGCGGCCGTCCCGATCTTCAACTGCCATTCCCCGTCGGTCGCGAATTGCGGCCATCCGAGGAATTTGTGGCTCGGGATGATGAGCGATTCCTTGAGCGGCAGCGCGAACGAATTGCTGCTGAACAGATGCCGTCCATCGGTGCCCACGACGTAGTGCGCCTTGGGGTTGGAGACATCAATGCAGACGCCGTTGATGATGATGCGCGTTGGGTCGGTGCTGCTGCATTCCATGGCGTCGCGGATGGAGCCGCGCAGCGCTTCGGGCAGCGGAATCGGATCGCCGCTGATGCGCGGAGTCTCCGGGAATTCCCCGACCGGGATCGCGTTGAACTCGATCTCGGCGAGCTGGGTGCCGAGTCCGTATTGGATGAAGCCGGTGTTGTTGGCACCGGGTGCGACCAGGATGTTCTCGTCCTTCGCGCAGGTCTTGACGGTGCGGGCCAGCTCCTCGTGCGGGACGAGCAGCGCGAGGGCTTCGCCTTCCGCGGGCTGTTCGAGCCGCACGGTGGCGAAGGCGTCGAGGTCGGTCGCGGTCAGCGCGACCCAGCCTTCCGTGGTGCGCTCGACCTTGATGGTCTTGAGCACGGGCAGGCCGTGGCTTTTCTGGATGAGTTTGCCGAGGCCGATGAGCGCGGGCTTCAGCTCGGCCATCGGGAGCGTGATGGGTTTCATGTGGTGTTGTTCCTTTCGTTTTTTGGGTTTGGGGTTGAACGCACGAAGGCCGGGCACGCCCATGGGCGCACCCGGCCTTTGCCGTTGATTCAGTGAGATTCCGACCGGCGGAATTGTCGGGCGACGGGGCCGCTTACTTTTTTCCTGCGGGCCGATTGGGCCAGAACCGCGGGAGCACGAGCGCGAGGGCCAGGAGGGCCAGCACGTGCCAGAAGCCGCTCAGGATCGTCAGGACGAATCCGCCGATCGCAATGAGCGCGATGAGTTGGAGGAGGATTTTCCAGGATGGCATCATTTCGATTCACCTCCTTTCGGATCGTGGTCTTGCCGCGGCTTGCGGCGTTTGGGTGGCCGGTCCTTCGGCTTTTTGTCCTCGGCCATCACGAGACTCGCGAGGGCCTGGACGACGCCAAAGACGACCAGGCAGATTCCGATCGCTTTCATGCCATCGCCGAATGGCGTGTAGTCGGGCTGGCTTTGGTAGCAGCCGCCGAGCAGCACGGTGACGGGGAGCACGACGATGATGCGGGAGATTTTGCTCAGCGGCATGGCGGCACCTCCTTGCTTGGTTGGGGTGCGTGCTTGACGTTGATGTCGAGCGGACGCTCCGGCGTGACCGTGACGTGGGTTTCAAGATGGATGGTGTCGATCACGGGCTTGTCACGGATGGCCGCGGGAGCGGCGCGGTAGCAGGCGCTCATCAGCAACATCGCGAGGATTGCGAGCAGTGGGGTGGTGATGTTGGTCATGCAGTTGTTTCCTTTCTGGTTGTGGAGACGAAGCAGCCCGCACGACGGTGAAGACGTGCGGGCTGTTCGCTCCGGGTTTTGTTGTTGGTGGTGGAAAATGCTCCACCGGTGGCCTGTGCCGCGTTCTACGCGGGGCCGTTTGGTTCTGCGCGGTGCGGCGTCCGGCGGCGTTCCGCACGGCACGCCGTCCGTTCCCGGTCCACCGCGATGCCGGCCTTCCAGCGCGGTGTCTGCGTGGTGTCGGCGATGGCGGTGTCGCCGAGGAATAGACGCACTTCCTCCGCCATCCGCTGTTTGAGCTGCCACATGCCGGGATACCATTCACGCTGCGCCGCCGCCGTCTCCTTGAGGCTGCGGCCCTCCGCCACGCCCTTGAGGATGACGCCGTAGCGGTAGTCGTGGGTCGCGATGAACAACTGCCAATCAATGTTCCTCGCCGCCGCCGTCGCCGCGTCTTCGTGGTCGGATGCCAGCAGTTCGCCGAGCGTGATGGGCTCGTCGAGTTCCGGGTCGTAGCCGACCTCCTCCTCGAACGACAGCACGCTGCTCCTGGCATCGAGCTGGGTGCCCGGTGCCATGGTGTCGGTGCGGCTGGAGCCCTGGCTCCTCCGGCCACTGCGCATGTGGAGCACGGCGTAGTAGGCGATGTTGCCCGCCGTGACTTTCTTTCCAGC
>BJFP01000459.1 GCA_014189875.1 Verrucomicrobiota bacterium
AGGGGCAATGGCAGGGCGCGCGTGATGCGATCCACAGGGCCATGGCAAATCTCGCGGCACCCGGGCGCGGCGTCGTGCAATAAGGTGTCGCAGGGGTTGTGAAATCAACCTCACTGTCGGCGCCTGTCCATAATGCGGCGGGCGCGAACGCTAATTCCTACAGGCAGTAGGAAGGGAGAACTTCTCATGCCACAACTCGTGAGTCTAACCCGAGGGGCGAGCGGGAAGGGTGGCGGGAGCGAGTCAATTCCTTGAAGGCTTGTTCGACTTCGGTGAGTTGAAGGTAAAATTGCCTCGCTGCGCTCGGTTCCGCCAGCGAAAAATCCCGGCCCAGCAAGTCCGCGATCGCCGTGTGGTCGAACCAATGCCGGTGCAGCCGCCACTCGCTGCCCGGATCGATGAGCCGGTAAAGCACCAGCGTCTGGAGCACTTTTTCCCAGCGCGTCCCCTCGCGGCTGGGCGGAAGTTTTTCCCGCCAAAACTCCCCGAGCCCGAGCTGCTCCCACAACGCGCAACCCAGCCAGCACCGCGCTGTCAGTCGGGTGTCGGTCGGAAATGGCCGCGAAGCCGATCTTGCCACTCAATTGAGACAAGGTTGTACCAAATAAGCAATCCCGGATTTTCGGCGTTACCTGAGTCAACGGGATAACAACCTGACTTCAGAAATCAGAAGACGATGGGTTAACGAAAATGGGGAATTGGCATCATTCCCCTCACCTCAACGGCGATTTGCTGTTCCACGCATGGCCCGTATTCCGGGTCAAAGTTTTCTGTTCACCGGCCTTCTTCCTCTCCGTCGTTTGGCTCAGTGGCCTTTAGGGGATGGGAGGGCAATTCCGTCTGGACTGATGACGATGTGGCGTTCGCGATAGAGCGAGCCGATGGCCTGCTTGAACGCCTTTTTGCTCATGCCCAATCCCTCGCGAATTGCTTCGGGCGGACTGGCGTCATGATACGGCAGGTGCCCACCGGCACTCTTGAGTGCTGCGAGGATTTTCTCTGAGAGCGGTGCGATCCGGCGGTGCCCGGCGGGGTCGAGGCCGAGGTCGATTTTTCCGTCTGAGCGCATTGTGCGGATGAAGCCATCAATCGCTTGTCCGATGGAGAGCGGGCTTCCGGATTCCGCACGGTAAAGGAGTCCGGTGTGTGCGCCGTTGATGATCGCCCGGTAGCCGAGCGGGGTTTCGCTCTCGATGATGAGTTTCACTTCCTGACCTTCGGAGTAGCCGGGCGGCGTGAGGTTCAAATGTCGGTCGAGACGGGCGCTGGCGATGATTCGATCGGAGCGTTCATCGAGCATCACATAGACAAGCGTGAGTTTCCCGGTGTGGATTCCGCCCGCATATTCGCGCCGCGGGAGCAGGAGATCCTTTTCGAGACCCCAATCGAGGAATGCGCCGATGCTGGGAGTCTGCGACACGACTCGGAGGGACGCAAACTCACCGACCATCGCGAGAGGCGTCTCCGTCGTTGCGACCAGGCGGTCCTCTGAATCCCGATAGACGAATACTTCCACCTTTGCGCCGGGCTTTCCGCCTCCGGGGAGGTATCGGCCCGGGAGAAGGATTTCCCCGTGCGTGCCGCCGTCGAGATAGAATCCCGGCGGTGCCTGCCGCACGATCGGGAGTGAGTTGCGTTTTCCGAGGAAGGCCATGTGTCACACAGGATGTAGGGAAATCTGCGGCAAGGGGAGCACATTCCACTGTTATCCACGGCAGGCTTGATGCGGTGCGATGCACGCCCTACGGGTGCGTTTTGCATGTCCACGCCTGATTTTTCTTCCGCAGCCTCGCGGCTCTGTGCCCCATGCGGGATGTGCTGCGATGGTGTGTTGTTTCACATCGTGAAGCTGCAGCCCGGCGACTCTGCGCAGGCGCTTGCGGCGCTTGGCTTGAAGGTGAAACGTAAACGGAAACAGGATTGCATCCTCCAGCCTTGTTCTGCGCACGCCGAATGCAGTTGCACGATTTATCAAGCGCGTCCCGTGCGATGCCGTGTCTTCGAGTGCAAGCAGTTGCACCGTGTCGCGGCAGGCGCGATCACCGAGGCGGCGGCGGTTGGGAAAATTTCCGAGGCAAAAATCCTGGTGGGCGAGATTAACGCACTGCTGTTGCGTCTGGGTGCGACGAATTTGAGACAGCCGCTCAGCAAGCGTTGCGAGAGTGTGCTGAGCGAGTTTCCCGATCCGCCTTCGGATGTGGCGACGGCTGAGGCCCGGAGCCAGCTTGCCGCCGCGATGCACGCGCTGGAAGTTTTGCTCGACCAGCATTTTCGAATCGAACCCTCGGATTCTGCAGCTGAGTTGCGCGATCGTGCGGGCCAGTGACGCGCACGTTCTCTGATTGCCTTTTGCTGGCACGTTGCCGGGCCTGCGGTTCTCAGAACCGCTGACGGTCAAAGTGCCGGACAGCCACGAACCGGGTTAGCGGATTCTCCAGTCGCCGAGGCCGCTTGGGTAAAGGTAACCATAGCCGGGTTTCAGGCCGCTGCTCGTCACAAAGCTAACGGAGCTTCTGGCATATGGTAAAATGCTACCAAAGTTTAGAGCATTTCAAAAACTACCGTAGCCGTTTTTTGAAAAACTGGGGCAAGATTTTCTATCTCTGCATGGCTGAAATAAGTCGGCTACACTGTTAATCGAACCGCTCTAATTACAAATTTCTTAAGGCACAACAAAAAATAGAATCACACGCGCACCCGGCTCTGCTCCCTCATCAGCGCGACCGCGGCCTGCTGCGCGGCAAGCGAGATGATGCAATACGCCGTGAACCAGTAGAACCCCGGTCCGTAGGTGGTCTCAAAATGGACGGGCTGGCCGACGCCGATGCTGTTCTTTGCGCCGAGATACGCCGTGTAGATCGCGACGACAAAGACATCCGCCATGCTCCATTTGCCGATGAGATTGATGGCGTTCAGCAGCCACTCCCGTCGGTGGTCGTGCGCGTGGATCGCCAAAAAGAAGACGAGCACTTTTCCAATCGGCACGCACACGCTGAACAGCAGCAGCAGCGTGGCCGCGAGGTACCCGCCATTTTCATAAAGATACCGGATGGTCACGAC
>BJFP01000460.1 GCA_014189875.1 Verrucomicrobiota bacterium
TTCAGCGTTTCGCTAAACTTGCCCGCGCCCTCGTTCTGCCAGACATAAGTGCCCGCGGCATTGACACAAAGCACGTCGAAGCGCCCATCGGCATCGAAGTCGCCCAAGCAGGCGGCGGAAGGGCTTTTGCCGAGCTGCACGGCACACGCCACGCCCGGCGCAAATTTACCGGCCGCCAAACCGCGGAACAGCACGCTCCCGCTCTCGCGGAGGGCAAGGATGTCGGCCATCGCGTCGCCGTCGAAATCCGCCACCAGACAAGCGCCAGGTGCGCCGAGCTTCTTCAGGTCAATCCCTTCGGCGGTCAAAACCGTGACCGCGGGCTTGTTGTCCGCATCCAGCGCAACGAGCACCGGGCAGGTATCGACCGCGCTCACGAGCAGACTGGCGCGCCCCTTGACCCCGCCGTCGAGTGCCGACAATCCCACGCACCCTCCGGCCAGGGCCGCTGCCGCATCCACGGCCTGCGCCTTGAACTTCCCATCTGCCTGAGGCACGTGCAGGGAAAGGGATTTGCCATCAAAGGAGTACAAGGCCAGTTTCCCCTGGCCGCTGAAATCGCCCCATGCGAAGGCCTGCGATTTGGACTGCAGCCCCCGGGCCTCGGTGATGTCGGTGAACTTATTGGTCGTGGCCTCGTACACCAGCAGACGATCCCCGTTGTCCCGGGCCACAAAGAGCATCGGACGGCCGTCGCCATCCACATCCACCGACCGCACCGACCGGATCTGGCCATCCAGCTTGGCGATCTGCACGGCTTCTTTATTCCAAGCCACGCCGTCGCTGACCGCCATGTCCGGTTCGTCGTCCGTGAGAATGTAGTCCACAGCCCGGCGGAGCATATCCGTGCCGCCGGCCCAGACCGCCTGGAACTTGCTTTCGATCTTGTCGAAGAGCCAGTTGCCATCCGGGGTGCCGACGCACAAAGCCCATTTGCCGGAGACGCTCAGCAGGCCGGTCAACTGGGCCGCGCCGCCGCTCTGCTCCTGAAGTTCGCCCACAAAGAACAAGGCCGGCGCGCCTGCCGCAGCCAGCTTGCGAAAACTGTCGGCGTTCTGTTCGTCACGCGCCTTGGACAGATCCAGATGAATCGCCTTCATCTCCGTCTTCCCCTTTAGCACTTCGCGGATAACGGCGTCGTACTGATTTATGGACTTCCCCTGCTTGAGGTCAACCGACACGATCAGCTTGGACTGCTTCACCAGCTGGATCGGCGTGAATTTTGGATTGATCAGGGCGTGGCCCGGAGCGATCAGCCCAAAGAGGCAGAGGATGAACAGAACTACGACGGGGGTTCGACGCATTGCGACGCTCCAATTGTTAGATCCGTGGCGAACCGAGACCGAAGGGAGCCACGGAGCAGCCAAGAGAGGCACCCGGAAAAAGGAAGAATTGTTGAAAGAATTCATGGGGAATTTTTTGCAAGGACGGGAGCGGTTCGGTAAAGGAAGGCATCTGAAGTCAGGAGCGACACCAGCAGCGCCTTGAAGCTGCCATTGCTGTCCCGATAAGCCTTGTGCGCGGCCACGAGCACCGGTCCGTCGGCGAGCGTCTCGTTGCGGCCGAGGAAATAGCGGAAGACATGCCGCACGAACACCTGCTCGACACGTTCTGATTCGGCCACCTTCTCGATGAACTCGAACGGCCCGTTCACAGGTCCATCCAGCTTCGGATCGCCGCTGTCCGTGATGGCGCCAGTCGCGTCGAATGGCACAGTCTTCATGACAGCGGGATCGCCTGGATACCGCTTTTGTACCGCTTCGGTCTTTTCTTTGTCTTCGACGATCTCCTTCACCCTAAATCGCCCTACGTGATCGTACTGCTCAAACACCAACCCCAGCGGATCCATCGACTTGTGGCACTTCCAGCAATACTCCTCGCGGGTCACTCTCATTCGTTCCCGCAGCCCATTGTGCGGTTCTTCGGGGAGCATCGCGTTTACGGTGATGGGCACCTCGGGCACCCGCCCTCCCAGCATTCGCTCCCGAATCCAGCGGCCTCGGTGTATGGCGTGGTTATCGAAGTTGCTGGACATCGCAATCAACCAGCTTGGTTGGGTGAGAATTCCCATCCGCTGGCCGGGAGGGAAGTCAACCGGCTCGCTCTTGTACCACTGCTCCGGCTCGAGTGCGACGCCAGAGGGTGGTGGGGCAATGCCTTTGTAAACCAAGGAGTGCCAAGTAACATCCTTCGCCACAAATCCATAAATTTGAAGCATACACGGCCAGGCGTTGTGTGCGGGTAGCTCACGTTTTACTTTGTAAGCTTTTGCATCCGGGTCGAAGGGCTTGTTTTCCTTTGCCGCTCTTTCCGCGTCCTTCCTCTTCTGGACCTCCAGCTTGGCCTCCGCTCGATTCAAAGAATCGGAGAAATTGGCAAGTACGAACGTTTTTTGTGTCGTGAGCAGTGTCCGCAGCACCTGTTTGTCCGAGGCCAAGACCCATTCGACGAGACGGTCTGTGTCATACACGAGATAATCGCCCGGGAACTGAGTAGGAACCTCGATAGGCGTTTGCCCCAATTTTCTATCCAGCGTCACTTTCTCTTTGGAAAGGTCCTCCGCCAGGTGATATCCGAAGTATTCTTGGAAAAATCTCAATATCCGCGGCTTTGGAATCTGCGGATCGTTCAGGATTCGCTCCACCTGCCGCTGCACGCCGGCACCCGATGCCAGCCCTCCCTCCGCGGCCGCCTGCCAGAGCGCCGGATCCGGTTCACAGTCGGTAAGCCCAAAAGCGATCGACCGCGCCAACTGATGTGGCGACATGATCGACCGCGTCGCCGTGCCAAGCGGCATCTCCTCGCGAAACAACATCTCCGAATGGTGGAGCACTTGCACTGCAAGTCGCGTCACGGCTTTGATTGCTTCCCGCGACTGCAGATCGGCCGTGAGCGCCTGACTGTACTTCCGCAATTCCTCGGGCTCGAGCTGCAAGTGCAGGACATAGTCGAACATCTCGATCACCGCGGCCTCAACCTGTTCGGATGTCGCGGCCTTGCCTGCCGTCAGTAGCGCCTGCACCTTTTTGAGCGGGCTGCCGCCTTTGGCAATCC
>BJFP01000461.1 GCA_014189875.1 Verrucomicrobiota bacterium
ACACCGGGAAGAGGGGGATGAAAATGAGCCGGATCATGAGTGCGGAACTGCCGCCCAAATGGAGGGAACGTTATGAGCGGCGGGGGCGGCAAGGGCGCAGCCGGATGCTTGATGAGGTGCGAGCAGTTCGGTTACAGCCCCGCAAGCACGCGATCAAACTGCTGAGGGCGAAGCTGCCCTTGGCCAGCGGGTGCCCCAAGCCTGGGCCGCGGCGTGCAAAAACACATACCCTCTGAAACATTCCTGACTCTCCTTTCTTCCCCGTTGACGGCAAGACGGCATCTAATTTCCGCCGGCCCTCCGGGCCGTTAGACAATCCCATCATACCCAACCACTCCCCTTTGCTATTCTTAAAATCGGCTAATCCAGCAGCTTCCCCGGCTGGTAGCGGTAGAGGAGGAAGACGTTCACCTTGCGCAGCGGGAGGCCGAATTTTTCGTAGTTGAACACAGTCTTCCACTCCCATTTTGCGAAGGTGCGGTGCAGCGGGTCGAGCGGGATGGTTTCGATTTCGCGGTCCGTGACGTAGATCGCGGTGCGACCGGCGAAGCGGCTGATGCCGTATTCGGCGGAGTCGGCCTGGGCGTTGACGACGGGCGTCTTGCGCTCCTCGAATTCGTCGTAACGGCCCCAGAAGTGGAACTGGTTCTCCGCGACGGGCGACTCGGCGACGTACACGGCGGGATGGCCGGGTGCCTCGATGCGTGCCTGGTTTTCCTTGGCGAGGTAAAAGCACAGTTCCGCGGCGGTGCCGTAGCTGTTTGCGATGAGGAAGACTTTCTGCCCGCTCTCGCGCTCGATGGTTTCGCGGAATGCGGCCACGTCCTTTGCGACCTCACGCCAGCCCACCATCCGCGCGCCGGGATCGCGCTTATATGGCAGTGGGATTCCGATGATGCGCAGCGCGTCGGTATTCGCCATCACGATGCTGATGACCGCGCCGAGCGCGAATGCCGCGACGGTGAATTTGCGCGCTCCCCACAGGTCGCGCAGCACCCGGTCCAGGCAGTAAGATGTGCCGAGGATGACTAGCGAGACGACGGCGGGGGCGGTCCAGTTTGGCTGCGTCTTGTGATGCAACGCGATCCATGTGTAAGAGAGCAGCAGCGGAAGCGCGAAGGCGGCGAGGAAGCGTGACTTCCAATGGATATTTGCGGCGTCCTTGTGCGCGCCGATGAAGGTGACCGCGACCACGACGGCGAGGATTTTTCCCGCGAGATAAAATCCCCTGCGCTCGAAAAAATTTCCGGCCATCCATAACCCGAGCAGCATCATGGCGAGCACGGCCCAGCCGATCCACGCCGAGCGGAGGCTTGCGGGGAATTTTGCGAGGGAGCGGCCAAGCGCGACGAACCAGCGTCCGAACGACGGCGCGACCGTCGCGACGAGCGCCATCATCATCGCGAAAAAGATGAGCGGCGAGTGGACGCCAAACTGGTAGCCGACGAATTCGATGAATGCGCGGAGGTCGAAATTCCACCACGCCGCATCAAGCCCGCCGCGTGCGGCGAGATGCGTGGTGGTCGGCCAGCCGTGGGACTGGTTCCACAGCGCTGCCGGCACGACGAACGGGATGAACACGAGCAGCATGGCCCAGAATCCGCGACCGATGAGTTCGCCGCGGTAGCGCGGGGTCATGATGAGCAGCAGCGCCACGGATGCGAAGATGGCGGCGTTCGTCATCTTGCACAGGAAGCCGACGCCGGTGAGCAGGCCGGTGAGCACCCACCACCACGAGAAGGCCGGGCTTTTTTCCAGCGCGAGCCAAAGCGTGCAGAGCGATGCGGCCCAGAAAAAAATCGAGGGCGCATCAATCGTCATCAGCAGCGCGCCGGCATTGAAGATGGGCGAGACGCACATCACCACGACGGTCCAGAATGCCACACGCCCGTCATAGATCCGCTTCGCGAGCCAGTGGACGAGCAGCGTCGTACCGAGGCCGAAGAGCGGCGCGAAAAAGCGGATGCCGAATTCCGTGTGCCCGAAGATCGCCGTGCCCGCGCGGATGATGAGCGCGATGCCGGGGCCCTTGCTGAAATACCACCAGTCGAGCCGCTGGCTCCACTCGTGATAGTACGCCTCGTCGGGCATGAGGCCGACATTGTTGTAGATGTACACGAGCCGCAGGACCGTGAGGACGATGAGCGATGCGAAGAGGCGAAAATTCATGCGGTGATCGAAAGCAGCGGGCAGTGGCTCAGATGGATTGAAACCACGAATGGACACGAAGAGACACGAATAGGATTAGGAAATACGGCCTGGGAAAAACAGGCGCGTCTTCGCTCCATTCGTGTTTTTTCGTGTCCATTCGTGGTTCAAATCGAGCCATCGCCAAGCAGCGAGGGACGGCGGGCGGCGAGCGCGGGCGAGATGCGCGGAGCGAAGCGGCGCCAGAGCGATTCGGCGAGCAGCAGCGCGAGCATCGCCACGCCGAGGCCGAGCGCGATGCCTCCGAGGACATCGCTCGGCCAGTGTGCGCCGGTGTACACGCGTGAGTACGCGACGAGCAGCGCGGGAAAAAACGCGAGCCAGCCGAACCGGCGGAAAAAGATCGCCGCGAGCAGCGCCACGCACGCGGTGTTCGCCGAGTGGTTCGACGGGAACGAGCGGCGCTTGGGCTCGGTCGTGTTGCCGAGCGAAATCTCCTCGTGCACCGGCTGGAAAATCCCGCGCCACGGCGGATCCGCGAGCGAGAGCTTCCGCACGCCGAATTCGCTCTCATGCGGACGCAGCCGGCCCACCGCCCTTTTGATTCCGTAGCCCGCGACGGAATCGCACAGCAGCACTGCAACCAGCGCGACGGCCGTGAACGCCCGCGCACGGAATCCGCCGCGCACGAGCACCGCGATCAGCAGCGCGACGAAGGGCCATTTCCACAGCGCCGAACTCGATACCGCGGTCATCACGCGATCCAGCACCGGGCCGATCCATTCACGATTGATAAGAAAAAGTAGCTTTTGATCCATCCGGCGTTGGCGAAGGTTCGCGAGCCTATGGTCACACTCCCTCGTGTAAAGAGCATCCTCGCAGCCGCGTGCCTCGCGCTCGCAGCC
>BJFP01000462.1 GCA_014189875.1 Verrucomicrobiota bacterium
CCGGTGAGCAGCACGACCGCGAGCCAGCGCAGCGGCAGCCCTGCGAGGTAGAGCATTGTGAGGATCACCGGCGCCCACGTGATCGTCATGCCGAGATCCGGTTGCTTCAAGATGAGCGCCATCGCGGGCGCGGCGATGATTCCGGTGCAGAGGATGCGCAGCGATGCGTGCCAGTTGCGCGAGTAGCTGAGGAAAAGTGCGATGGTGAGGATGCCGCCCGCCATCGCGAGCTGGCCTGGCTGGAATGCCGGCAGGCCCCGCAGCTTGAGCCAGCACTTTGCGTGTTGCACCTCGACGCCGAGCTTCGTGTACGTGAGCGCGACGAGCGCGACGCTCCCGACATACAGCGGCACGGCCAGCCATTTCGCCCAGCGAAAATCAATCAGCGTCACCACGAGAAACACGACGATGCCGACACCGATGAACATCGCCTGGCTCTGCCAGTAGCGCGCAGTCGGGTGCGGATACGACGCGCCGTGGATGAAGAGCACTCCTGCCAGCGAGATCGCCACGACCGCCGCGAAGAGCAGCCAGTTCATCCCGAGAAGTTTTCTCAGCAGCGGAGTCATTGGGGAAAGTTGAGAGTTGAAAATTGAGGGCTGAGAGGAAGAGCGGGGCGGCGAGGAGCCTGACAACCCTCAACCCTCAACACTCGCCTCTCAACATTGCCTCACGCAAACTTCGGCACTGCTGCGAGCAGCTTCTTCGTGTAGTCGTGCTGTGGGGATTCGTAGATTTGCTCCGCGGACGCACTCTCCACGATTTTGCCGCGATACATCACGAGCACATGATCGCTGATGTGCTCCACCACCGCGAGATCGTGCGCGATGAAAAGATACGTGAGCCCCAGCTCGTCCTGAAGATCCTGCAGCAGGTTCACGATCTGTGCCTGCACGCTCACATCCAGCGCGCTCACCGGCTCGTCGCACACGATGAATTCCGGCTTCACCGCCAGCGCGCGCGCGATCCCGATGCGCTGCCGCTGCCCGCCGCTGAACTCGTGCGGATACCGCTCCATCATCTCCGGTTTCAGCCCGACCTGCTTCATCAGTTCCGCCACACGCGCGCGGCGATCCTCGCGCGTCATCGTGGGAAAATGAATCTCCAGCGCCTCGCCCACGATTTGGAAAATCGAGAGCCGCGGGTTCAGCGAACCAAACGGATCCTGGAAAATCATCTGCATCCGCCGCCGGTACGGGCGGAACTCATTCTCGTGCATCGGCATCAAATCGCGCCCCTCGATCAGCACCTCGCCCGACGTCGCGGGATACAGCTTCAGCAGCGCGCGTCCGATCGTCGTCTTGCCGCTGCCGCTCTCGCCGACGAGCCCCACGGTGGTGCCTTTTTCGATGGAAAAAGAGACATCGTCCACCGCCTTCACATCATCCGTGTGGTGGCGGAATATCCCGGTGCGGATGGGGAACCAGACTTTGAGATTGCGGACTTCGAGGAGAGGCACGCTGCGTGTGTCCGCGCTCGCGCCGCCGGTGTCAAGACGGTCGCACTGCATGTCATCACGCTGCCGCGGCCCATGCGTGCCGTTCACGAATCGTCCCCGCAAATTCCAGCACGTAGCCGGCGATTGCGAGAATCATCCCGATGCCCGCGTGCATCGAGAGCTGAGGGGTGAGAGGAAGACGCGGCGGCGTTCTTGGCGCGTGCGACTTTTCCTCTCAACCCTCAACTCTCAACTTTTCCCCCGCCTCACATCCCGAGCCAGCGCATGAGGAGGAGTGCGATGATGCCGCCGGCGGCAAGCTCGAAGCCGGTCTTCACGCCGAGCGGATCGAGCGGCATTCTGAAATGGGGCCTTTTCATGCCATCCAACATAGCATCGGCGGTGCCACGCGCGGCCGGAGATGGAAAGCGGGCGCCCGGCGGGGAGCATCAGGAGATCCGGGGTCAACGTTCCGATTCGGTCCGGCGGGAATTTTTCCACTGCGCGATCTGCCACGGCAGGCCGAGGAGGAAGCAGAAGAACAGCCCGGTGAGGTCGATCTCCAGCACGTAGAGCCAGCGCCGCGGGCCGCGCGGATCGGAGAAAAGATCCAACATGCTGTGGACCGCGGGGCGGTCGGTGAGGAAGCCGTAGTTGCCGCCGGTGGCGGCGTTCACGGCGAGCGTCGCGGCGATGTAGAACTGTGACCATAGCGCGATGCGCAGCCATGCGCCGGGCTGCGGGCGCAGCTTGAAGTCGAAGATGAGCCACAGCACGCTCGCGGGGATGCCGGCGTGGATGGTGAAGAAGGCGAAGATCCGCCAGAACTCCGGGGAGTCGAGCGCGGGCGTGATGAGCGCCTGCGCGGTCCCCGCGAGTCCCCAAAAATACGCGAGCTCGAAGCAGACCTTCCATCGCAGCGTGAGCGCGAGCACGGTCGCGACGAGCGCCCAGTCGCAGAGGTGCATGGGCAGCGCGTAGTCGGCGGTGAGATTGCCCTCGCGCCACACGGCGATCGTGGTCCCGATTTTTGCGGCGAGCATCGCGAGCGCGAAGAACCAGCAGATGCCCTTCGAGAACCGCTCGGAGTCGAGGTGCCGGCTGAGGATCCACAGCAGCAGGGGGCCTACGAAGGTGAAGATGAGGAAGGCGATCTGGATCGGGGGCACGAGGAAATGCGGAGTGCGGAATTCGGAATGCGGAGTGGGATTGTTCTACTTTAGCGCGCCAGCTTTCGAGCGGCCGTTATTTCACATGTCGTATTTTGGATCGGCTTGGCGCTTGAAAAATTCATCAAGTTTGTCGGCGAGTGCGCGCTGTGTGTTCGCATGTGCGGGCTGGCCGGAGAGGTTGAAGCGTTCGTGCGGATCGCGCGCGGCGGCGAGCAGCACGAGCGCGGCGAAGGCACGGTGGGGGGACACGCGTCGCAGAATACACGGCGGCACAATGCGGGCCAGCGTGGAGGCATTGGATGTTGGCATTGGACGTTGGACGTTGAGCCCGCCGCAGGCGCCTCGCTGTTGCGCGCAATATCCGAGGCATGCAGACCGCCCGGCGGTGCAAAACACCGAACTCCAAAAGCGAAGGATTTCCGCGATCTTTGCCCTTGATCCC
>BJFP01000463.1 GCA_014189875.1 Verrucomicrobiota bacterium
GAGGCATGTGGAAGGGGCATCCGCAGTTTCGGCCTTCAACCCGGCCAGATGCAACGCCGCTCCAATGAACTGAATGGCGCCCGGCTCATCATCCACGATCAGGATTCTCGACGTGGCCGGATCGGCGAGCCGCCCGAGCACATCAGGGTTTCCAAACGCCGCCACGAAATCAATCGACTGGGCGATCGTCCGGAGCGTGGACGGATTGATCTGATCGGGCGCGTCGTTCAGAACGTGCATCAGCAGATCCAGTGCATCGAGAAACTGCCCGAGAGGTCTGCTGCTCACAAACAAGGCCCTCTGTGCAAAGCTGTGCACCAAAAACCAGAGATGCCTGAGTGCGGCGGGTTCCGGGGGCGCAGATGTCAATCCCATCAGGCAGCGGCGCATCTGATTGATGATCTTCAGCGCTTCGGAAAAAATCAATACGGTCCAGCTTTCGTCCTGTCGGAAGAACGCGAGATGCGCGCCATTTGCAGGCTTGGGGCGGCCAAGACTGACCCTGATGTCCGTAACCATCGAAGCGATCAAATTGCCACCCGGCTCGATGACTTTCGTCGCGCCTGCCGCCAGAACAGCGTCTGCCATTTCGTGGAGCCCCGATGGCAGGATCAGCACAGGGATGTTTTCCGTGGTGGGATTCGCGCGGAGCAATTTTACGAAACTGACCGCCCGCCCTTGCTGGTGCACAAGGTCCAGGAGGATGACCGCAGGCTTGTGTTCAGCGATGACCGACTGCGCATCTTCGAGGGTGCTTCGCACATCCACCGAAAAACCGCCCTGCTCCACGGCCTCCTGAAAGATTTGCTGCAGGAGGCGATCGCCGTGGATGAGAAGTATGCGGTTGTTCGTCATGATGGGAGCGTGAGGTTTAGACTCTGGGCAACATATGCGCGCATGGTTCGTGCCCGCACCGGATGAAATTCCGTATGGAATGCCGACGGCCAGAAGCGCACCGGGAGTCACCAAGCGCACAAGGAGCGGCGACATTCCTGTCGCCGTCGAAGGCAACGCGCGTAGCGCCACGACCAATCCGCGCCCGTTCGCCCCAGTCGCCTCGCCAGCAGGATGCGCTACTCCACAGCGAACGCAGATCGGCGACAGAAATGTCTCCGCTCCCTGCCTGCCGCCGCTTGCTTGCGTCGCGCCATCGCGGCTACAAGCGGCACGCGCATGAAAATTCTCCGCCACACACAGCCCGGTTTTGCAAAAGCCCTCGATGCCCTGAAGCGGCATTCGGAGCCGACGGACGATGTGCGCAAGACCGTCACCGCAATCATCGCGGATATCCGCAAACGCGGGGATGCGGCGCTGATTGATCTCACCGCGAAATTCGGCGGGCCGAAGCTCAAGCCCGCGCAACTCGCCGTCATCGAGCGTGCCGGCGTGGACGCCGCGACGCACAAGGCCATCGAGACTTCCTGCAAAAACGTCTTCGCCTTCGCCAAGAAGAGCCTCCGCAAATCGTGGATGGGCCGCAACGCGCAAGGCGCGCGCGTCGGCGAACGCTTTGATCCCTTCCAGCGCGTCGGCGTGTATGTCCCCGGTGGCACTGCGCCGCTCGTCTCCACCGCGGTGATGACCGTCACGCTCGCCGCCGCCGCCGGCTGCCCCGAGATCGTCGCCGTCACGCCCTGCGGCAAGGACGGCACCATCAATCCCGCGCTGCACTACGCCCTCGTCGTCGCCGGAGCCACCGAGATCTACCGCGTCGGCGGCGCGCAGGCGGTCGCGGCGCTCGCGTATGGCACGAAGACCATCCGTCCCGTGCAAAAAATCTTCGGCCCCGGCAGCCCGTGGGTCGTCGAGGCAAAGCGCCAGGTCTTCGGCCAGTGCGCCATTGATCTCCTCCCCGGCCCGAGCGAAATCCTCGTCCTCGCCGACGCCACCGCGAACGCCGCGTGGGTCGCCGCCGACCTCCTCGCGCAGGCCGAGCATGGCCACGGCAGCAGCATCCTGTTCGTCACTGACAGCGCCAGCCTCCTCACGAAAGTGGAGAAGCAAATCCGCGCCCAGGCCGCCACGCTCAGCCGCCGCGAATACCTCACCGAAGTCCTCGAGCAAAACGCCGCGCTCGTCCTCGTGAAATCCCTCGCCGACGGCATCGCCATCGCGAACGACTTCGCGCCCGAGCACATCTCCATCGTCGCGAAAAACGAGGACGCCATCGCGCGCGACATCCGCACGAGCGGCGCGATTTTCCTCGGCGGCTGGTCGCCCGTCGCCGCGGGCGATTTCGTCGCCGGGCCGAGCCACACGCTGCCCACGGGCGGCGCGGGAAAAAGCTTCCCCGGCCTCATGGCCGACATGTTCCAGCGCCGCACGAGCATCGTCCGCCTCGACCGCGCCTCGCTGGCGAAAAGCGTGGAGACCATCGAACAATTCAGCCGCATCGAGGGCCTCGACGCGCACGGGCGGAGTGCGAGGATTCGGTTTGAGTAAATCGGCGTCAAACGCTTCCGCAATGATCACCGGGCAGAACGACGATCGGAATCCACGTCTGCCGCCGCAGACCGTCGCGCTGCTGCCCCTCCTCATCTTTTTCTTTTTTTGGTTTAGGTTTATCTATCTACCCCTCCTTGAAGCACCGATCACCGAGCATTTTTTCAAATACGAATTCCCATCCCGCCCAGAACATTCCCGCATCGAATCACCGGAGACCCTGACGATCGAAATCCGTGTGGACGATACCGTCTCCATCGCCGGAATTCTCACCGAACCCCGCGGAAACCCCGATCTCCCCGTGCTCCGCCGGTATTTGTCCGCCAACCGGGATGCCATCAACCAGCATGGCGGCTTGATCATTCACCCGGAGCCGGATGTCCGCATGGATCGATTCATTAAAGTCATCAGCGCGATTAAAGGGTCTGGCATTTCTTTCTATGGGCTTCGTTGATTCAGGATCGACGCCGGAGGCGTCACGGAAATTAGCCGGTGGCGCGAGCCACCGGATCACGTCCCCACAAGACAATCCGCCCCAGCGGGGCAGCGGAAGCGCATCACCACAGATACCGGTCATCGTATTCCACGACGCCGCGTTTGAGGAA
>BJFP01000464.1:0-1349 GCA_014189875.1 Verrucomicrobiota bacterium
GCTCGTGACGAAACTCCGCGCCTGCACACTCTGCCCGAACATGCACCGCCCGGCCGTGAGCGGCGGCGCGGTCGTGTCGCGCGTGATGAGCGTGGGGCAGGCGCCCGGCGTGAAGGAGCCGGTGCTCGGACGCCCGTTCGCGTGGACGGCGGGAAAGACGCTCTATGGCTGGTTCACCGCCGCGTGCGGATGGAGCGAGGCGGACTTCCGCGCGCGCATCTACATGGCTGCGGTGTGCCGTTGCTTCCCAGGCAAGACGAAGGCCGGCGGCGACCGCGTGCCCGATCCCGGCGAGATCGAGACGTGTTCGCGCTGGCTCGCGGATGAGATCGAAATCCTGCGTCCCGCGCTCGTGCTGCCGATCGGCAAGCTCGCGATCCTGCAGCTCCTCGAATTTGAAAAGCTCACCGATGTGATCGGGAAAAAATTTCGCGTGAAGAGGCACGGTCATGAGTTCGACGTGATCCCGCTGCCGCACCCGAGCGGCGCATCGCCGTGGCACCGTATGGAGCCGGGAAAATCGCTGCTCGCCCACGCGCTGAAGCTCATCGTGAAGCACGAGGCGTGGCCGGCGGCGTGAGCGCAGGCTTCTCGACGCGACGCTATTTTCCGCCGAGGTCGAAGGCCGCGAGTTCGCCCGCGTTGTTCTTGCAAAACACTCTTCCGCCCGCGAGCGCGGGCTGCACCCAGCAACGGCCGCTGAGGACTTTTTTCCGCGTGAGTTCCTTGTAGCCCGCGCCGGATGCGGCGGCGACGACGAGTTCGCCGGCCTCCGTGATGATGATCAGCTTGTCGCCCGCGACGATCAGCGAGCCGTTGTTCACTTCCTTTGCGCGCCACTTTTCATCGCCGCCAGCGAGGTCGAGGCAGACGAGTGCGGCGCGGCGTTTGCCGGCCTCGCCGTCCATGCCGAAGACGAAGCCACCGTGCGCGACGGGCGAGTTGAAATGCGCCTGCATGGCTTTCGTGAACCACGCCTGCGAGAGCTTGCCGCCTCCGAAGTCGAACGCGCCCGCGCCGTGATTGTATGCCGATGAGACGACGACGCGCGTGCCGACGAGCAGCGGCGTGGCGGCGTTCACTTTCCAGGAGGTCTTCCAGTCGAAGCGCGCGGTCTCCGCGCCGGTCGCGGTGTCGAGTGCGACGAGTGCGTCGGCCTTCAAAATGAGCACGCGGCGCGCGCCGCCGAGCGTGGCGGTGACGGGGCTGCCGTAGCCGGCCTCTTCATCGCCGGATTTCCATGCGAGTTCGCCGGTGAGCTTGTTCAGCGCGACGGTGCTCGAGCCCTTGCCGCCGCAGTCGAGGATCACATTTTTCCCCTCGACCGTCGGCGAGCCGCTGAAGCCCCA
>BJFP01000464.1:1806-3037 GCA_014189875.1 Verrucomicrobiota bacterium
AGGCGTGCGGGTGTGTTCATGCGTGCGTGATTACACGAGACGCGATGCAAAGGCATCCTGTTTCCAAACCCGATGTGAACGCGCACAGGGCCGCCCCCCTTTTTGCTTCGGTACGAAAAACAAGGCCTCGGGATGAACCCCGAGGCCTGTCATGTTTCCGCAGAACCGCGCAGCGCTACTTGGCCGCAGCCAGGCTCTTTGCGAGAGCGAGGCGCTCGGTCTTTTTGCGGCGCACGGCGCGCTTCTTCACGTTGTCTTTACCTTTGCAGTGTCCCATAGAACCGCGCAACACACACGCTTGGCGCGCGTCTGCCAAGCAGTTTCGCAATGTTTCTCCGGAAAGCAGGCGGCGCGACCGCATCAGCGTCGGGGCGGCTTCGGCGAGGTGCTCGTCTTTCTTCCCGCCGCGAAATGCCCGGAATCATCCATTGACAACCCCGCGCATCCCCTCCAACCTCCGCTCCCTTTTTTCACAGGGGAAACCGCCTCACACCACCGAATATGCTCAGCCACCTTGTAGATGAAGCCGCAAAGAAGATTCAGAATGTTCCCTTTCTGGTGAACATCGTCTCGAAGCGCGTCCGCCAGCTCACCGCCGGGCACCGCCCGATGATTGAGGTCACGCCGAAGATGGGCTTTGCGGACATCGCCCTGCAGGAGATCATCGAGGGCAAGCTCAACTACGAGCTGAAGCCGGTGGTCGAGGAACAGGAATAGCGCCGGCCCGGCATTCGGGCTGTCAGCATTGAAGCATGGGCACGGGTGGCGACATTTCGGTCAACCGCAAGGCGCTGCGCGATTTTCACATCTTCGCACGGTACGAGGCTGGCATCGTGCTGAAGGGCACCGAGGTGAAATCCATCCGCGCGGGATTCGCGAATGTGGGGAATGCCTTCGCGAAAATCGAGAAGGGCGAGGTGTGGCTGTACGACCTCGACATCCAAGCGTATGCGAAAGCGAGCCACACCCAGCATGAGCCGAAGCAGGTGCGCAAGCTCCTCATGCATCGGCAGGAGATCGAGAAGCTCGCCGGCAAGGTGCAGGTCGAGGGCCATGCGCTGGTCGCGCTGCGGCTCTACTGGAAGGATGCGCGCGTGAAGGTGGAACTCGGCGTGGGCAAGGGAAAGCTCGCGCACGACAAGCGCGAGGACATCAAGACCCGCGTGGAAAAGCGCGAGGCGGATCGCGCGATGTCGGACTTCAACAAGAGGCGGAAATAGTTGAGAGGTGA
>BJFP01000465.1 GCA_014189875.1 Verrucomicrobiota bacterium
CCCGGCAGCTTTGCGCGCTTCCGCACGCTGCGAAGTGTTCCCGGCGGGTCGCCGGAAACAGCACGCGAGTCGCGTGCTCACCCGGAAATCATCGCCCGCAAGCGACGTAAAATTTTTCCCAATCCAATCCGAACCGGCATGGGAAAAAGCAAACCGCCGGCACCGGTTTCCCAGTGGCGGCGGTTGTGAATTTTTTCGCTATCTCCCGAATTTAGGCGAGCAGTTCGCTGACGACCTGGCCGCCGCGGACGATGTCGATCGGGCGGTTACCTGGGGCCATGAGGCGCTTGTCGGCGTTGATGCCAAGGCAGCGATAGACCGTGCAGGCCATGTTCTCGACGGTGAGGCCGTCTTCGGCGGGCTCGGAGCCGGTCGGATCCGAGGAGCCGTGGACGTAGCCGCGCTTGAAGCCGCCGCCTGCGAAGACGACGGAGAAGACCTTCGGCCAGTGGTCGCGGCCGGCGTCCTTGTTGATCTTCGGCGTGCGGCCGAATTCGGAGCTGACCATGACGAGCGTCTTGTCGAGCATGCCGCGGCGGTCGAGGTCGTTGATGAGCGCGGAGTAGGCCTGGTCGAATTTCGGTAGGGTGCGGTTCATTCCGTTCGCGATACCGGAGTGCATGTCCCAGCCGCCATACGTGAGGCTGACGAGGCGGACGCCCGACTCGACCATGCGGCGTGCCATGAGCATGCGCTGGCCGGCGTCGTGCATGCCGTATTCCTCGCGGACTTTCTGCGGCTCGGCGGCGAGATTGAACGCCTCGCGGGCGGCCGGGCTGGAGACGAGCTGGTAGGCGGCCTGGTAGAAGCCGTCCATTGCGGTGAGCGCGTCGCTCTTTTCCAGTGTGCGGAAATGCTCGTCCACCGTGCTGAGGATGCTGCGGCGGCGGTCGAAGCGCTCGTTGGTGATGCCCGCACGCATATTCAGGTCGCGGACGGAGAAGCCCGCATTCGCCGGGTCGCCGCCGAGGCTGAACGGCCCGTAGGCGCTGCTGAGGTAGCCGGTGCCTGCGAATTCATTTGGCTGGTTGGGCACGCAGACGTAGGGCGGCAGGTTGTTCCGCGAGCCGAGCTCATGGCTGATGACCGAGCCGAAGGACGGAAACTGGATGGCCGGCGACGGACGATAGCCGGTGAACATGTTGTGCGTGCCGCGTTCGTGCGCTGCTTCGCCGTGCGTCATCGAGCGGACGATGGTGAGCTTGTCGGCGATCTTCGCGGTCTTCTCGAGGTACTGCGAGAGCTTCACGCCGGGGATCGGCGTGTCCACTGTTCCGAGCGGGCCGCGATATTCGATCGGTGCAAGGTGCTTCGGATCCCACGTTTCCTGATGGGCGCAGCCGCCGGGCAGGTAGATGTGGATGAGCGACTCGGCGGTCGCCGGAAATGTGTCGGTCTCGTTGGCGCGGAGCTTGAAGAGGTCGCCCATCGTCAGCCCGATGCCACCGGCGAGGCCGGCATAGAGAAACTCACGACGGCCTACTTTGCGGAAATGCGAAGGGTCGTCGTTCCAAGTTACGGTTTTGGTGTCGCTCATAGTATGGTGGTGTTCAGGAGTTGTTTGAAATGGAGCAGGAATCCTGCAGGGTCGCATTGGCAATCCCACCGCTGAACCCAGCTTAGTAAAAAGACCGGTGTTTTTTACAAGGGGGAAAGGTGCAACCTTTGCAGGAGGCCGCCGCGAAAACTTGGATGACCCGGATGGGGAAGAAGTTCACCACGGATGGCACGGATGGATTTCAGGGCGAAATTCCTTCATCCGTGGCTTCCGTGAATCTGTGCTTCAAGCCTCCGCGTTCATCAGAGCGCGAAGATTGATCGCGCGGGGGTTTGCGTCCGCAGGCGCGGGCCGCTAGATCTTTCACGAAATCCGTGAACACTCCGCGCCCGAAGCTTTCCGCAGACGATCAGCACAGGCTGGAGGATCTGCACGCGCGGCTCAGCGGGCTGCGGCGTTACTACGTCGGCTATCCGTGCAATGAGGACTTTGATTTTTCCGAGCTGCTGCCGTTTTTTCAGTTCGCGGTGAACAATGTCGGCGATCCGTTCGGCGGCTCGAACATCCCGCTGAACACGCATGACCTCGAGCGCGAAGTGCTCGCGGATTTTGCGGAGTTCACGCGCGCGCCGAAGGACGGCTGGTGGGGCTACGTGACGAGCGGCGGCACGGAGGGAAACATGTACGGGCTCTACGTGGCACGGGAGCTTTTCCCCGAGGGCATCTGCTATTTTTCCGAGGACACGCACTACTCCGTCGCGAAGGTGCTGCGGCTCCAGCACACGCGGAACATCATGCTAAAAAGCCAGCAGAACGGCGAGCTCGACTACGCCGACCTGCGCGAGACGCTGCGCATTCATCGCGACGTGCCGCCGATCATCTTTGCGAATATCGGCACGACGATGAAAGGCGCGGTGGACAGCCTCGCGAAGATCCGCGCGGTGCTGGATGATCTCGCGATCACAAATTCATACATTCACGCCGACGCGGCGCTGAGCGGGATGATCCTGCCATTCGTGGAAAAGCCACAGCCGTGGGACTTCGCGGCGGGCGCGGACAGCATCTCGATCTCAGGCCACAAGATGCTCGGCTCGCCGCTGCCGAGCGGCGTGGTGCTCGCACGCAAGTCGCACGTGGATCGCATCGCGCGGAGCATCGAATACATCGGCGCGCTCGACACGACGATTGCAGGATCGCGCAGCGCGTTCGGGCCGCTCTTCCTGTGGTACCGGCTGCGCACGCTCAGGCGCGAGGGCATCACGAAAATAGTGCGCGACAGCCTCGATCGCGCGGCCTACGCGGTGGAGGCGCTGCGTGCGCGCGGCATTGACGCATGGCGCAACGAGAACTCCGTGACCGTCGTCTTCCCGCGCCCGCCCGAGGCCGTGATGAAAAAGTGGATCATCGCGCCGAAGCGCGGCATCGGCCACCTCATCACGATGCCGCATGTCACGAAGGACATCGTGGACGAGTTCGTCACCGATTTTGCAGCCGCGATTGAAGCTGAGAAAAAATCACACACGC
>BJFP01000466.1 GCA_014189875.1 Verrucomicrobiota bacterium
GATCCCCGAACTCGTCGGCCGGCTGCCGGTGATCTCCTCGCTCCAGCCGCTCGACGAGGCGGCGCTGGTGAAGGTGCTCAAGGAGCCGAAGAACGCGCTGGTCAAGCAGTATCAGAAGATGTTCGGCCTGGAGAACTGCCAGCTCGAATTCACCGACGAGGCCCTGCATGCGATCGCCCGCAAGGCGATGCGCAAGGAGACGGGCGCCCGCGGCCTGCGGTCGATCATGGAGGACGTGATGCTCGACATCATGTTCGACCTGCCGGAGCAGCAGGGCAGCACCTACGTGATCAACGAGTTGAACGTGGCCGGCACCGAGGCCGTGGTGCCGCTCCGCGAGCCGCGGCACAAGAGCGCCTGACGCACGGACGCAATGCCCCGCTTGACTCAGCCTGCTGAGCGGGCTTCCGGTCTGACTGCGATCGCAGGCAGCGCGAGACGTTTTCCGGCAGAACGGAGCCGCGGCGGGCTTACCGCGGGTGCGACGTGGCGACGGCGGGGGACGTGAGCCCTGGTACACGTCCGAAGAGCCGAGCGGCTGCCGGTGGGCTGTGGCGAGCGGGCGACCAAAACCGACACGAGTAGGCTCGTCCGTCGGATCGAGGCGGTCGATCGCGCGGGTGCCCTGCTCGGCCGTCGAGCCCGTCTTGTTGCGGTGTTATCGAGCGTATACGCTGCCTAACAGGTCAAGGCGTCGTGGTCGTGCGTTTGGCAAGTTTCTGTCGCACTTGAAGTTGTGACTGACAACGCGGGCCAGCCGTCGGTGATATACGGCGTGGTTCCGGAAATATACGGAACCGTATAATTAAGAGTTGGCGGTACAAAAGGAGATCCTATGAAGCTGATACGTTCCGGCCTTGCGGTTGCAACCGTTGTTGGATCGCTGCTTGCGAATGCTGCGGTGATTGCCGCTGAGGCGGCCGGTGGACCAAACGCGAATGACGCGGTCGCGAAGCCGTTTGTGATCGAGAAAGAGGGCGATCACCAGATATCCGCGGACGACCGCACCGCCTTGATTGCGGCCGTACATGCGGAGGATGGTGGTCTCCGGTACGCAGTCTCCGTTCAACGGAAAGACAAATCGCGAGCCGCCCTCACCCAAGCCCCGAAGAAACTTTGCAAAGGTTGGTTTATGGTTGCGGATGGGCCGAGCGTGTGGGTGTTCGACGGAGATCAGGCAATTGAGTTGTTCAATCGCGAATACGTTGACGACACGCCAGGAATTGAATCCCGAACTGCCAAAGAGTTTCCCGATATCATGAAGCGTGCTCCGAAGCTGTTTGTTGATCGGCTTCCACCGGCGATGCGAAAGTGATCCGCGCTCACCGGCGCCAACTAAGCGATGCAGCGGACTCGCGATAAAATCGGTCGGTGTGGTAAGTCCAAGGCCGCGAGCCGCTGATCGCGGATGTTCGGCGGCAACACGGAGGTGCATGATGAGATGGTTCGCGGCTTGGCTGATCGCTACGACGACCATCTGGGACGCCCTGCATCTCTATGCGACTGACTCTTTGCCGCAGCCGCCGGTGCCGCAGCAGCTGCCGATGCCCCCGGCTGGTCGGCAGTTGTCGTCGGTCAAGGGCGTCAGCATCTTGCGAATCGAGCCGAATGGTCCGGCCTCGCCTACGCGCTCCAAACTAAGGTCATTCGACATTTTTGGCCGCGGCCGCTTCAGGGCGACCAGCGCGGAGCTTGAAGACGTCTTGCTTCACGCCGCCCCCGTCGATGTGGATCGAGTATTTGTGCGTGCGCCGCTGCCCGCCGGGCTCTACGATATAGACATCTCAACGCCCAAAGGCGGTGATGAGAAAATGTTTGACCTTCTTAAGGTGTCTCTCGCACGCTCGTTCGGCGTTCACGTGCGGGTGGATACGTACGACGAGCCGATCGTCACGATGCGCAGGACAGCTCATTGGGATAAAAGTCCTTTGAATCGCGTGAAAGCCACGCTTTTCGACAAGCCTATTTTCGCATTTTCTGAGTCGATTAAGGCTAAGGCGACGGATAATCACGGCCGCTTGCGATTCGAGGGCGATATGGATTTCCTTGCTCATAGTCTGGATAGTTATTTCGGAAAGCCCGTTGTGAATCGAAGTGGGATCGAGGGACGTTACGCCTTCGATGTTCAACTGCGAGGGGCCTCGGAAGCTGCTGCCCTCCAGATGTTTCTCGAATCACACGGCATTGATTTCGTGGCCGAGAGCCGAATTAAGAACGGCATATACGTCGAGTCTGTTCGCTGAGTAGGAATGAAAATCAACACGTTGCGGCATCATCTGGCGCTTCAGCGAAAGCCGAACGAAGCGATGCAGCGGACTCGCGATAAAATCGGTCCTGATGGAAAGTCCAAGGTCGCGAGCCGCTGATCGCGGGTGTTAGCCCCATCAGGAGAATCTCATGTTGCTTGCCTGCCGGATCTGCTTCTTTGCGTCACTGCTCGCAACTCACTCAATCGTTTTTGCCGACGCCCTCGGTGACCGCGCTGAAGCCAAGCAGTTGGCCGATCGAGTAATGGCCAAGGTTGCTACCGACGAAATGGAAGAAGGAGTTCGCCTAACCAAACCTTTCTACATGAGTGCAACTGAAGCGGAATTCAATGTGATACTCGAGAGCGTCAAAGAGAAGCATCCGAATATGCTGGTCGATTGTGGCAAAACGATCGGCACTGAATTTGTTCGTGAAGACAAGGTGGGTGAAAATCTTTTTCGACTCACGTACTTGCAGCGATGCGAGAAGCGGCCCATGCGATGGGTCTTCTATTTCTATCGTGGCAAGAACGGGTGGGGCCTCTACTGGTCTTTTTGGGACGAAGACATCGCCCAAATGTTCCCGCACTAGGGGGCAGGGGCTAACGAAGCAATGCAGCGGACTCGCGATAAAATCGGGCGGTGTGGAAAGTCCAAGGTCGCGAGCCGCTGATCGCCGGCGTTCGGGCGATGAAATGACATATCCTGTTGCCGAGTTTTCACCCTGTAGGAGGAGCCGCAAATGATTCCCCCACTTGCTAGTCTGGTGTCTGA
>BJFP01000467.1 GCA_014189875.1 Verrucomicrobiota bacterium
TCATCGCCGATGATGGACGGACACTGTTTAGCGTGTCGCTGGCAAAGGATGGCAGCTTGCGCGTCACGGCGGGACACCATTGCAGTCACGCCGGGAAAGTTTTTGACGACACATTCAAAATCAAACCCATTTCGACAAACCTTATCGAGCTTCACCGCGACGAATGCAAATGAGCGCCGAACCATCATCAGAACCAACTAACCCGCGCGACACCGTGCGCCCCGTGCCCGTCCCCGAAGGCTCAGAGCAGGAGCCGTCCTCACCATTTTCCGACGCGTCGCAGGTGCCGCCGTGGGAACTTTAAGCCATGATGCACTCAGGCGACAATCCCAACTCGATCAGCGAGCGTGACCTGCGCGTTACCGCCTCGCAGCAGCTTTTCGACGACCTAGACGCACGCGAGGCGACGCGCGGGGAGGTGACGTTTGACGAACTCGACAGGCGTTACGCAGACCCGTTCAGCCGCGAGGAACTGACCGCGTTGCTGCCATTCATC
Source organism: Verrucomicrobiota bacterium (assembly GCA_014189875.1). Lineage (GTDB taxonomy): Bacteria > Verrucomicrobiota > Verrucomicrobiia > Chthoniobacterales > Chthoniobacteraceae > SXWH01. The sequence continues at coordinate 497 of BJFP01000467.1, forward strand.
ACCGCATTTTGCGAGGGCCGCACCGTCTGGGCATACGAGCTAAAGGAACGCCACGGCAGGCCCACGCCTACGTGGACGCCTATCACCGAATGGGACGGGCACTTCCGCCCCATGTGCCTCTCGCTGACATACCGCACGGACAACCCATTTGCCACTGAGTAGCCAACAACTTTCCCGTGCCATGCACGCGATTCGATGAAATCACTGGTAAGAATGGAACTCAAACCGATGACGGAGAATTGCGCGGGCTGCACTTACGCAAGCCGGGGAAAACACTTTCAAACACTGACACCATGAGCACAAAAATTGACGAACTATTCGCAACCCTGCGCGGACTAATCAGCGACCAAACCCGCGACCTCGCGATGGCAATGGCCGAGCGGGACAGGGCAGTGACGAGCCTGAAGGATGCCGGATTCACGCTCGCCGATGGCGCGGAGCGGTGGAAGCCGCCCGTGAACGAACGTATGGGTGAACTCTATCGCAGATTGTTTTCGCTCACCGATGAGCGGGACAAGCTCACGCTCTTAGAGTCGTTCGCCGTTGACGGATGGAGCAAGGCTGTAATCGAGCGCGACAACGCACGCCAAAGCCTGCGCGCCGCCGAGCAGGACGTGGCCGAGACGGAGAGCGTCAACAGCGACCTCCGCACCGTCAACGCGCGGCTGGTGGCAGACCTCGCCGCCGCGATGGAGCGGCTGAACCACGCCGAGAGCATCCTGATGCAATGAGCACGGATTTGTTCGCACCAGCAACTGGTTCGGGGACGCCCCTCGAATCAGAGCGGCGCGTCGCAACGGGAGAAAGCAGTGGTCTGGTAGGGGTGGGTGGTGCCTCTGATTCTCTTTTCCACATGGAGCCAGATTGGAGCAAGGACTGGTGGGGAATGCCGTCGTTCTCAATGGGTGATGCTCGACCGGAATACACCGTCAATGTCCACTTTCGGAATTGGGATGATGTGATTGCCTTCAGTAAGGCTACCGGCCTGCGACTCACTCAGAAATCGAAATCGGCTTGGTTTCCTGCGAAGGAGTCGAATCGGGGGGAGTTTTGTTATGACGGCCCAAAGACGGACAGCGCCTATCCGGTTTGCATTCCGAGCAAGGGTCGGGCGGATTGCCAGCTTACGGGCAACGCACTGGAGCGAATGGGCGTCTCCCACTTGTTCTTCGTCGAGGAAAAGGAATACGAATGGTATTGCTCCAATCTGGGAAAAGAGCGTGTGGTGAAAATGCCGTTCAGCGACTTGGGTCAAGGGTCTATCCCTGCGAGAAACTTTATTTGGGATTGGGCGATTGCAAACGGGCATCGTCGGCATTGGTGCGTGGATGACAATATCCGGGGATTTTACAGGCTGGACAACAATATGGGGCGGCGTGTTTTCGGCGGCGGCTTCTTCAATGCAATCGAGTCTTTCGTTGACCGCTATCGCAACGTCGCGCTTGCCGGGCCGCACCACACTGGCTTTGTGAGAAGCGATAGACCTCGGCTGAGTCCGGTCTTGTGGAATAGCCGGGTCTATTCCTGCATTCTGATTGATTCGTCGCTTCCGTATCGGTGGCGCGGACGGATGAACGAGGACACGGATTTAAGTCTGCGCGTGCTGAAGGACGGGCATTGCACGGTTCTGTTTCGTGCTCTCCAGATGGACAAGCACGAAACGACGGAGGCGGCGGCAGCGACACCGATGAAGGGCGGGAACACTGCTACGGTTTATGCTGACGATAAGCACCGGAAGCAGTTTGCGGAGTCACTGCGGGCCAACCACCCAGATTGCGTGCAAGTCGTCTGGAAGTTCAATCGCTGGCATCACGAAGTGGACTACGGGCGTTTCGCTAGAAACGCTCCGATGCTCCGCTGTGACATTGCACCAACCCCGACAACGGATGATTTCGGAATGAAGCTTGTCCGTCTTTCTTCGGGCGGCGGGGGTGCGGAGCTGGTGGCGAAAGACTCGTGCGATAGTCCGAAGTCCCCGAACGAGAGCATCATCATGCAATGAGCACGGCCCTCGCTACATTCAAGCGCGACAACGGCGTCGCCACGCACCGGCTGGCAGGCGCGGGGCATCGCTACGCGTGGATGGCCTTCTTCGCGACTATCACGATGAAGGACGGCACGCGCCGGGCATTCACTGAGCTTGCCCATGAGTATTCAATGGCCGATTTGATGCGCCGCAATAAAATAGCCGACGGCGTTACCGAACTCGAATCCTGCAAATTTTTGGCCGAGCGCAACGGAATACCGTGGCCAGTTGACGAACCGAAGAAACGCAAAGCAAAACCATGAGCACCTGCCCTTCATGCGGAGCACCCGCAACCGACTCAGGCCAGCCCTCGCGCCGCCAGTTCTACTACTGCGCGTCTTACAGCTACGGCGGCGAACTGACAGACCAGACCGACCTGTGCCGCGCATGGCAGCGCATCCGCGACGTGCGGGACATCGTGACCACGGACAGCGAAACCAAGGAGCAACTCATCGCCCGCGTGCGGGAGCTTTTGCAGGA